>JAKSBB010000468.1 GCA_022361315.1 Desulfobacterales bacterium | reverse complement strand
AGACCACATTGTTGAACTCACCCAGGGAGCCATCCTCGTTCACCAGGTATTTGGGAACCAGGAAAAGGGAGATGCCTTTGGTGCCGGCCGGGGACCCGTCTATCCTGGCAAGGACCGGATGACTGATATTGTCGCAAAGGTCATGCTCACCCGCCGAGATGAAGATTTTAGATCCGCTAATGGCATAGGTGCCGTCTTCTCTCAGGGTGGCGGTGGTGGTGAGTGCACCGACATCGGATCCTGCCTCGGGCTCTGTGAGCAACATGGTGCCACCCCATTCACCGGAGAACATCTTTTTCATATAGAGTTTCTTCTGGGTGTCGTCACCAAAGGCCTCAACCAGTTTGGCTGCCCCGTGGGTCATACCGTAATAGAGCATAAAGGCAGAGTTGGCGCCGACCATATATTCCAGGGCTGCACAGCCCACTGTTTTCGGCATACCCTGGCCGCCCACTTCCGGATCATCGCACATGGCCAGCCATTCACCTTCGCAGAACAATTCCCATGCCCGCTTGAAGGATTCCGGGGTGGTGACGTTGCCGTTTTCAAGTTTGCAACCGATTTCGTCTCCGTCTTTGAAGGTCGGCAGGATTTCCTTAATGGCCAGGTTTCTGGCTTCGGAAACGATCAGATCAATGGTTTTTTTGTTGAATTCCTCGAATAATTCATGATCAACCGTCCCGATCTGTTCGTGCAGTACAAAGTCCACATCCCGTCTGTCCGCGATAAGCTGTGCCATATGTAAACTCCCCTTCTTCTCTATAGGTTAGTGGTTGATATCTTAATGATTCCTAAGCTAAAAACATCAGGGTTGTCAATACGTCTACCCTAAAAAGTTTGATATTTTCAAACTATTTTTGAAAATGATTAACACACATAAAATGAACAGGATTTAATTGGCGTTTTTGCCGTTGGCAGACGATTCTTAGTGGGGTGTTTGATAACCGTTTTGGGATAATTAAATCTTAGCTAAAAAAAACATTGATTTTAACGGTAAATCATACGATTCTAAGCCAGCGTCTTGTCGCCGATTGGAATGAATGGTTGTGTACGAGTTTACGGGAAAGACTTTTCGGATCAAAGCCGGGAGTCCTCCCCTGAATTTACTGGGAGTTACTGAAAACGTCATGCGAATTAAATGTTGGGGGTCCCGAGGCTCCATTTCTGTTTCCGGAAAAGATTTTGTTGAATACGGCGGAGATACCACCTGCATAGAAATTCAGGCCGATTCCGGTGAGGTTATTATTATTGATGCCGGCACCGGCATCCGTCGTTTGGGGATCTCTCTGATGCAGCGGCAGGTCAAAGCGTTTCATCTGCTGCTCACCCATTGCCATTGGGATCACATTTTAGGCATTGCCTTTTTTCGGCCGCTGCTCAAAAAGGGAAACCGGCTGATCTGCCAGGACAGAGATTTCGCCGGTTTAAGTACCCAAAAGGTCTTTTATGAAGTCATGAAGGATCCCTTCTTCCCTGTCCGGATGGAGGATTTCCAGGCGGATATCGTCTATGACAAGTCCCTGAACGGCAGCTTCAATATCGGTAATGTTGCGGTAGAAACCATTCCCACGTCTCACTCTGAAGGAAGTGTGGGATACAAATTTACCGAAAACGGAAAAACCTTTGTTTTTCTGACAGATAACGAGCTGGGGTTCGCCCATGCCCAGAGCCGGACACGAGACGAATACATTGATTTTTGCCGCGGTGCGGATATTCTGTTCCATGATGCGGAGTACACAGCGGACGAGTATCCCCACAAGACCGGCTGGGGACATTCTTCGGTTCCTGACGTTCTGGATCTTGCCATGAAAGCAGGGGTACGGGAACTGGGACTGATCCATATCAACCAGGACAGGACGGATGCCCAGATGGACGATATTGTTGCGGATTGTTGCAAGTTTTTAAAAAACAAACAGTCCGCCATCAAATGTTACGCAGTCCCTTTTAATTTTGATACCTCTTTATAGATCCCCGGGTCGCCGACACCCGAAACACCCATGACAAAAGATTCGTTTTCCGGCTGGCGGGAAGCCCTCGCTGCGTTCTGGCACCCCAGAGTAATAACCATGCTTTTTTTCGGTTTTTCTGCAGGTGTCCCAATCCTTTTGATTTTTTCAACATTAGGCCTCTGGCTTCGTGAAGCCGGATTCGGCAGAAGCGTTACTTTTTTTTCCTGGGCAGCGTTGGGATATTCCTTCAAGTACGTCTGGGCACCCCTGGTGGACCAGATGCCGCTGCCGTTTTTGACCCGGCGGCTGGGCAGACGGCGGGCATGGATACTTGCCTCTCAACTAAGCATTATTACTGCCATTCTATGGATGGCCTTCATCGATCCGGTTTCCGGGCATCATCATCTAACTTTTATGGCTATGGGGGCAGTGCTTCTGGGGTTTTCATCCGCAACCCAGGATATCGTTATAGATGCCTACCGCATAGAGTCTGCAGGTGAAGAACTCCAGGCCATGATGGCGTCTACGTATATCGCCGGATACAGAATCGGTATGCTGACGGCAGGCGCCGGTGCCCTGTATATGGCCGAGAAGCTTGGCTCCGTGAAAGGGGCGTATCTCTACAGTGCCTGGCAGACCACTTACATCACCATGGCCGGTATCATGGGGATGGGCCTTGTTACTACGCTGATTATCAGTGAGCCCAATGAGGGATCTGATATTTCGAAAACATACAGTGCCCGAACATATGCCAGGGCCTTTGGGGTTTTTCTGCTGGCAGTCGTCGGTTTTATCATTTGGTTTACCCAGACCGGAACGATTGCCGTAATCCTGAAATCGGCGTTAGCCGAAGTCGTCGCCAATCGCCATCTGGCCGGGTTTGTCATTGAATCCTTGAGATTAATAGGGGGGATTGGGGTGGCCGTCCTGATCGCCAGAGGAACGACTGCCATCGGGATTGTGGACCGTGAAATGATCCGGGCCACATATGTGGCACCTATTTTAGAGTTTTTTGGCCGCTATGGTACTTCTCTTGCCTGTTTACTTCTAGCCCTGGTTGGCCTTTACCGTATTTCAGACATTGTTCT
>JAKSBB010000682.1 GCA_022361315.1 Desulfobacterales bacterium | reverse complement strand
TCTGGATTTTTACGATATTGCCCGGTTCCTGATCATCGGGGCCTTCATTGCCGCTGCCCTCCAGACCTTTATCCCCCGGCAGGCCTTTTTCTCGGTGGCCTCCGGCTCCGTGGCCGCCATCGCCCTGATGATGGTTCTCGCCGTTGTGCTGAACCTCTGCAGCGAGGCAGACGCCTTTATTGCCGCATCCCTGGCTCCCATAGGCATTCCCTTTACCGCCCAGCTGGCCTTTATGGTCCTGGGCCCCATGCTGGATCTGAAACTCATCCTCATGTACATGAGCGTATTCACCCGGAAGATGATCATCATCCTCTCCCTGTCCACCCTCACCTTTGTCTTCATGGCGATGCTGTTTATGGAGGGAGCACTGACATGGCTGTAAAACGGTCTTTGCCGGTATTCGTTCTGGCAATCTGGTTTTTTGTACTGGCCTGGCTGATCAGGGATGATAATTATCAGGTTTTTTTAAGACCCGATTTCAAATGGCTGATTTATACCGGGATGATTATCAGTCTGATCATGGCTGCCGGTCTTATATCCGGAGATATTTCCCGGATGCCCGTTCAGAAACAGGCCTGGATCAAGGGTCTTATTCTTCTGCTGCCCATCGGATTCATTTTTACCGCCGGTGAAAGTACGTTGGGAGAGTACGCCCTGAGTAAGCGGGTGATGGTTTTGCCGGGGTCTTCCGAAAGTCCTGTTAATCCGGTGGATAAGGCACCGGCCCCCCTTGAAGTTACCCTTCCCCAACCCACAGACAACGATGGGAACCAGGTTCCCTCTCCTGTTTCCATCTCCACCCTTGTCCGTGAATTCCACCAATACGACGGCAAGCCGGTTCAGGTGGAAGGCCTGTTTGCCGACACCATTGACTGACATGATGAACTCTCCGCCGTGTTCAGGTTTGCCATTACCTGCTGTGCGGCAGATGCCCAGCCAGTTGGTGTTTTTATCCCCCGGCCCAAAACGGAAATACTAAAGGCCAATGACTGGGTCAGGGTGTCGGGCAAGGTGGCCATGCGCCAGATGGACGGATACGATATCATTTATATGGATCTGGAGAACATTGAAGCAGCTGAAAAGCCGGATAAAAACGCCGCCTATATTTTTAATTAAAAAAAAAATCTGCTCAATGGTTTTCAGCAGGATGGTTCTTCGTAAACCGTCGTCCGGTTCCGGCCGGACTGCTTTGATTTATACAAGGCCTTGTCCGCCCGTCCGATCCAGTCCTGGGGTTCGCAGGCCGGGCTGCTGCCAGTCATTTCCGCTACGCCGAAGGACATGGTAACCCGGATATATTTATCCTTTACCGGCCGGCCGGTGTCACTGAGCTGCTGAAATTTATAAGTTTCGATGGTCTTTCTGATCCGCTCTACGATTTCCACGGTTTTTTTGCCGTCGGTCTCATCAAAAACCAGCAGGAATTCCTCCCCGCCGTATCTGCCGGCCACATCAAAATATTCCCGCAGGGATTCCGAGATAATGGCCGCCACTTCCCTGAGGACCAAATCCCCCTGGATATGGCCATAGGTGTCATTCACCTTTTTAAAGAAATCAATATCCCCCATGGCAATGCAGGCGCAGCTTGAGGGTTTACGGCGGAAACGTTTCAGGATACGGTTGGCTTCATGCCTGATCTTACCGGCATTGGCCAGACCGGTGAGATCGTCAATCTCCGCCTTTTCTTTGAACCGGGTTTTAAGAAGGATGGCGGACAGCATGTTGCACATGATATCCATGGCGGAGATTTCAAAATCGTGCAGGCCGGTATCCTTACCTAAATAATCCCCGCCCACCAGATAGGCCCCGCCGAAATCCCTGGGGAAATAGACATAGCCCATGATATCGCACCCCATACCGGAAACATTGATATGGGACGTGCGTTTGGTGGTAAAGGCATTCACTTCATTGACGAACCGTCGGTCCCTGGCATCAAGGTATAACCTTAGTTTACGCCCTTCCTTAAGATCCATGCGATGGCCGTCCGGGTCCAGCACCCGCACCACTTCGAGTATCAGCATATCCTCGATAACGTTGGATACCTTATAGAGAACGGAAATATCAAACAACAGGGTCTGGCGGATGATTTCAAGGGGATGATTGAAGCATTCGTCCGGATCTAAGGTATCTGTATCTCCGATATCCCGGTTCTTGAGAAACTCCGTCAGATTACCCAGAGCATTCAGGATCAGCCTGGCGTTGGATACATGTTTTTTCACGTTTCCTCCTTTAGGGGCAGGGTCTGACCTTTGTCACACTTACAAACTAATCCGAATCAAAGGCAATCTTTCCTTCAAAATCCAGAATAATGATCCGGATGTCAATATCCGGGCCGGCAAACCCTACGGCGGCTTCGATCATCTTTTTTCCCACAAATTTCAGAAAATCCGTAAACTTTGGATAGATAAATGAAAAGGCGTGGCGGGCCGTATTGGCCGATCGGATATTTTCCGAAAGTTCTTTGTCTCCTGTTTTTTCATCGGCCCAGTCGGCAAGGGACTTCAGGGTGAGTTCGGATTTTGCGGCATGGGTATGTTCAAAGCCCAGGGCCATTTTCACGGCTTTTCCGAAAAATACGGTATAGATAATCTGTGTCACCGGTTTACCCGGGTTCTCATTTTCCGCCAGCACCATATCGATGCCCGCCTTAAAAAAATCCCCGGTCTGGATAAAGGCATCTTCTCTGAAATCAGGAAAGATCCCCATGGCGTAGCGCTCGCTCCGCCGGCCTGTGGTGAAAACCAGTTTATCGGACCCATTGGCCCGGGCCACGGAAATACCGGACCGGATGGTGGCGATATAGGCATCGTGGGATAGGGGCCTGACAATCCCCGTGGTTCCCAGGATGGAAATGCCCCCCATGATTCCCAGTCTGGCATTCAGGGTTTTCTTCGCCAGGGTTTCACCCCTGGGAACAAACACCTCAACATTCACCTGGTGGCGGAAGGGCATACAAAGCTGCTGATAGGCACCGTACACCGCATCCTCAATCATTTTTTTCGGTCCTGAATTTATGGCCGGTTCCCCCACAGGCACTTCCAGGCCCGGCTTGGTGACACGGCCCACACCTTCGCCGCCGGTAATGGTAACCCCCGGCGGGCTTGCCGCCTTCAGGGTGACCCTGGCGCCGATCACAGCTTTATGGGTGATATCAGGATCATCTCCGGCATCCTTGATCACCAGGGCTTCCGCACTGGTTTTCGACAGCTCAGTCACCTCTTTTACCGGAATGGCCTTTGTATCCCCGGTGAGAAAACGGATCTCCACCTGACGGGGGGTCTGGCAGGTCAGCAGGGAAAGTACGGCGGCCTTGGCCGAAGCAGCGGCGGCTGCCCCTGTTGTAAAACCTGATCTCAACTCTTTTTTTTCTGACATGATCCCCTATCCTTCGGTTGATCCGGGGGCTGATCCGGTGCGGGTATTTTTATATCTGGAACAGCAGGCCACAAAACTGGCCGCGGCTTCAGGGTTACTCCCGAAATGAACGTGGAGATAGGAACCCAGTGTATTCCTCCGTTGAAATCCCTCCAGGGATATATCCTGGCCGGCCCGGGAGGCAACGTTATAAACGCTGTCTACACTCTCCCCGTTGCCCCCGGAGTGGTTTTCTTCGGCTTCCGGGACGATGGACGAGTAGTGGAATTCATGCCCCCTGATCTTTGTGCCTGCCGGTCCCAACAGCGTATCCGACTTCGTGGTGACCTCACGGTATCCCAGAGACCTAAGCCGCCCGGACATCTTGATGTCGAAGTCAAAAATCCCGCACATACTGCCACCGTCATTTCCATCCATGTCGGACAGATTCCGGCACAGATACATGAATCCCCCGCACTCCCCATAAATGGGCATTCCGTCCAGGCTGGCATTTCGGACCTGTGCCAGCAGCTCGGTTTTTGCCGACAACTGGGCAGCGTTGAGTTCGGGATATCCCCCCCCGAAATAAATACCGTCGATATCCTCAGGCAGGGACTCGGCAGTCAAGGGAGAGAAATACACAATTTCAGCACCGCTACGCTGAAGAATCTCAATATTATCCGGGTAATAAAAACAAAAGGCCTTATCCCTGGCCACGGCAATTCTCGGGGAACGGACGGTGGTTGTGGATATCGAAACTTCCGTCTTCCTGTCATCCGTTTGGGTTCCAGAAAGATCAGGTAACCCGGCCAGCAGCTTCTCCATATCCAGGTGGGTATCCACCATGGACACCAGGATATCCAGGGTTTCCTGAGGGATGGGCATCTCATCGGCCGTCACCAGCCCCAAATGGCGTTCGGGCATGACGATTTTTTCATTCTTCGGCAGATACCCCAGACAGGGTGTTGTGCAGTTCTGTTCCACCGCATCCCGCAGATAATGATAGTGGCGTTCGCTGCCGGCCTGGGCAAAGATCACCCCGGCAAATTTCAGATCCGGATCAAAGGTTTCAAATCCTTTAACAATGGCCGCGGCCGACCTGGCCTTTCCCTTGGCAGAGACCACCAAAAGCACGGGCAGGTCCAGCCATTTGGCCATCTGGGCGGTGGAACCGGTTTCCGACAGGGCATCATAACCGTCAAACAGCCCCATGACGCCTTCCACAACGGCGATGTCGCTACCTGCTGATTTAGCTGAAAACAAATCCCGGTTATAGGCCTTGGGAAGCATCCAGGAATCCAGGTTATAGCTTACGGCTCCGGAAACCTTTGTATGAAGACCGGGG
Organism: Desulfobacterales bacterium; assembly: GCA_022361315.1. The sequence goes on along the minus strand of JAKSBB010000682.1, from coordinate 12,271 downwards.
TCGATAAAATCCGGACCCACCTTGAAAGGTGCCACCCGCATGCCTTTGGCCTTCATCCATGCCTGAATACCTAAACTGACGGTTGTTTTACCGGTGCCGCTGCCCGTGGCACCTATGACAAAGCCTTTGATGGCGACCCCCTTCAGTCTTTTGCAAACGCGGCAATGGCCAGGGCGTTGACGACGCTGGCCGCAATATTGGATCCGCCTTTTCTACCCTTGTTGGTAATATAAGGGATGTCCAGTTCCATAAGTTCATCCTTGGATTCCGCCGCATTGACGAAGCCCACGGGAAATCCCAAGACAAGTGCCGGTGATACTTTGCCGGACCGGATGTGTTCGATGAGCCGCAGCAGGGCTGTGGGGGCATTCCCCACCACGTAGATACCATTGCCCAGGGTTTCGCAGGCCATATCCACGGCAGCCAGTGCCCGGGTTGTGCCGTTTTCCTTGGCCTTATCCGCCACCTGGGGATCACCGATCAGGCAGTCAACGCTGCCGCCGAAAGATTCAATCTCCCGTTTGCGGATACCCACCCGGGCCATATTGGTATCTGTCACAATCAGACAGCCGGACCGGATGGCCTGGATGCCCCGGTTTACGGCGTCCCCATTGAAGCGGATGGACTGAATATATTCAAAATCAGCCGAGGTGTGGATCATCCGGCGGACCACAGGCCATTCTGCCTCGTTAAATCCATGGTCACCCGCCTCTTCCTCGATGATCTTAAAGCTTAAATCTTCTATTTCCTGTGGTTTCATTTACGCGTCCTCTGTTAGACGTTGAGAGTATCGTGGATGCGATTATCCGTAATGCTACCAATGCGGATATCATAAATCCCGCATTGGATAGAGGTTAACACGGCTTTACGCCGGGCTTAATCTTCCAAATAACGTGGAAGTTGCTTAGAAGAGATGAATACCATTTTTTTTCAGGTTTTGGCAATCTCAGTGCCAAGTTTATAAGGGGTTCCCGCGGCAATTCATTTGTTTGGATTTTATGAAGTTTTAATTGGTATTTCCCCCGGTTTTTCCTATAATAGGCCGTATACGTTCAATATTATTATCCGTTGAAAAGTGATCACCGCTCCGGAAACGGACGAAATTAATGTATTGGAGCAGGGCAATGAATCAATATTTCGCAGCACGGTTTGCACTACGGATTCTTGTGGCGGTCTTTGTCATCTCTTCTCTATGGCCCCCCCTGATCTGCAATGGGGCAGGAGAAAATACAAAGACGGTGGCACTGGTCATGAAAGCCCTGTCCAACCCTTTTTTTTACAAGATGGAGCAGGGTGCCAGGGGATTTGCCGGAGATAATGATATTCCCCTCGAAGTCTTCGGTATCCGGAAGTCCACGGATGTGGACCGCCAGATCAGCATTGTTGAAGACCTGATCTCAAGGAATTACGGGGCAATCGTCATTGCCCCGGCAGATTCCGAAAAATTAATTCCCGTATGTAAAAAAGCCATGGAAAAGGGGATTGTTGTTATCAATATAGACAATCCTTTCAACCAGGATATGCTCAAGGCGCAGAACATTACCATTCCCTTCGTAGGGTCGGATAACCGGGAAGGGGGTCGCCTGCTTGGCGATTATGTCAGCCGCCGGCTGAAGGGAAGAGGGAATGTCCTCATTGTTGAAGGCATCCGGGGGGTAAAAAACGCGGATTTGAGAAAACAGGGATTTACCGAAGCCGTCACCCGGGACAATAATATCCGGATCATTGATTCTGCGTCGGCTTTCTGGAACACGGAAAAGGCCTTCTCCCTGGCAGTATCCCTCTTTGAAAAACACCCGGCAGTGGATGCCGTGTTCTGTGCCAATGACGCCATGGCACTGGGGGTTATCAAAGCCATGGACCTGATGAACCGGGACAATATTCTTGTTGCGGGATACGATAATATAGATTCGGTCAGGACCGCTATCCGCAACGGGAAAATCCACGCCACCATGGAGCAGCATCCCGAACTCATGGGGGAATACGGGGTGATGCTTGCATGGCGGGGCCTGCATGGAAAACCTGTTCAGGAGATGACAGACACCCCGCTGGACCTGATCACCCATGATCATTTCAATAAAACCATTGGATTGTCCGTGTCCAGCATGGAAAATCCTTTTTTTGCCACCATGGTATCCGGCGCACGTCAGGCAGCCGAACTTTTCGGAATGACACTCATTGTAAAGGATGCGGCCGATAATCAGTCCCGGCAGCTGATGGATATCGTAAACTTCTATGAACACCCTGTGGATGCGGTTATCATTAATGCCACCAATGCGGAAACGGTTATTCCCGCATTGGATATCGCCGGAATGAATCATATTCCCGTGATCACCGTTGACAGAAAGGTGTCCGGGGGAAATATCCTGACCCACATCGCTTCGGATAATGTCCAGGGGGGAAGAATGGCCGCCCGGATGATTGCCGGATACCTTAGTAATAAAGGAAAGGTCGTGGAAATAGAAGGTATCCCCGGCACATCCGCTGCCCATGACAGGGGGTCCGGATTCAACAGAGAATTGAATAACTATCCGGATATATCCGTGGTTGCAAGGGAAGCAGCCAATTTTGACCGCGAACAGGCCGCCCTTTTTATACGACGGATTCAGCGTAAAGGTATCGTGTTCGACGCGGTGTTCGCCCACAATGATGCAATGATTCTGGGGGCCCTGGACGAGTTAGATAAACCGGACGAACCGGGTAAAACCGGTGCTGATAAAATACTTGTGGGATATGATGCGATTAAAGAAGCGGTGAGCGCGGTAAAAGAAGGCAAACTGACTGCCACCATCGCCCAGAAACCAAAGGAAATGGGGGCATTATCCGTTAAAGCAGCGGCGCAGTTCTTCAGGGGGGATCCGGTGGATCAGTTTATTCCGGTGGACCTGTCACCGGTGAGTCTAAAAAAGAACGATTCCGGAAACACCGCACCTTAGGAGCCACACGAATTGTTCCGTACCATAAACAGTAAATTTTACGCCACTGCCATTCTGCTGCTGGTTATCCTGGGATGCGGATACGGATTTTTAAATTTTTTCCTGTCCCAGCAAGACCGTCTTGCATCACAGATGATGGAAACGACTGTGGCTGAAAAAGAAATCCGGGCCCTGCGCAGTCTTTTTTATGAAATCCGTTTCTGGCAGACCAAAATACTGGAAGGAGACACCCCGGAGGCCAATTCAAAGTTCGGCATGCTGATCAGGGAAACCAGGGAAAAACTGGACAGCTTCCAGCAAAAAGAACCGGGAGAATTACTAAAACCGGGGTTGAATAAAATCACCGAAAGCATGGCGGCCTATGAGCATATCTTCAACGATTTTGTTCAACTGAAAACCAGACGAAATATCCACCGGACGGTGATGGATACGGGGTACCAGTCCCTGGTATCCAATATCCTGAACACGGGGAGAGAAAACCTGTTCAAACCGCTTTTCAACCTGTCCCATTTTTTTATCAACTATGTCATGCAGGAAAGTGAGCACGTCTACAACGCCCTGATTCTGGTGGCTGATTATCTGGGTAAAAAGATAAAAACATCTGATATTCATGATACCAGAACCTTAGACTATCTAGTCTCCTTTCAGGAAATGATCAGACAGGATTATACCCTGAGCCTGGATATTAAAAAGGTAAAACAAAATTTCGACACCGAGAATACCCACCTCACCTCTTTGTTTGATCAGGTATTTGATCAAAGTGCCCGGCTTTTCGAGTCCAATTTCAGGGAGGCTGAAAACCGCCGGAATACCCTGAACCAGATGGCACTGGCCTTAACCGTTATCTTTAGTATCAGTATCCTCTTTCTTATATTCTTCTTTTCAAGAAGTATTGTCCGCCCCATACGGACCGTGGCTGGTGTCATGCATGAAGTCAGGGCAGGCAATCCCGGGGCCCGGGTTGTGATAAAAGGGAGACGTGATGATGAACTTATCCGGTTCAGCCGGCACTTCAATGCCACACTGGACTCCCTTCAGCTCAGCGAAGAAAAGTATAAATACCTCTTTAAATTTGCCATTGACGCCATTGTCCTGATGGACGACCAGGGGGGGATTACGGACTGCAGTCCTTCGGCCCTGCAGATGTTCGGGTTCAAAAAAAAGGAGGACATCCATGGAATCGGCCCCCTGGACCTGTCTCCGACTCATCAGGCGGATGGAACATTGTCCGAGGAGAAAGCAACCGAAATTATTGAAGACGTCCGGACAAAAGGAACCGCGCTTTTCGAATGGATACACCAACGACGGAACGGGGACACCTTTTCAGCCAATGTATTGGTGACACGGATATTAATTGGTGGCCGCACAGTGGTGCAGGCAACCATCAGGGATATATCTGAGACCAAGCAGGCACAGGAAATGATGATCCAGTCGGAAAAAATGCTCTCCGTGGGCGGGCTTGCCGCCGGAATGGCCCATGAGATAAACAACCCCCTTGCAGGCCTGCTTCAGACCGCCGAACTGATGACCCGGCGACTGAGCCGGACCGATATGCCGGCCAATCTATCTGCAGCAGAGGATATCGGTATTACTCCGGACCAGATCAAGACCTATATGGAAAACAGAGGTATTTTCAATATGCTTGAAACCATCCGGTCATCGGGTATCAGAATGGCTGATATTATCAGTAATATGCTCAGTTTTGCCCGGAAAAGCGATGCATCCGCCACCCTGGAATATTTGCCCGATCTGCTGGATAAGACCCTGGACCTTGCCACCACGGATTTTGATCTCAAAAAGAAGTATGATTTTAAGAATATCCGTATTATCCGGGAGTATGCAGATAACCTGCCTCTGGTCCAATGCGAATCTGCCAAGATTCAGCAGGTGTTTCTGAACATATTGAGAAACGGTGCCCAGGCCATGCAGGACAATCATATTATCGATCCGGAACTCAGGCTGACCGTTTGTAAGCAGGTCTCTTTTATCGTTGTTAAAATCAGGGATAACGGCCCCGGCATGGATGCCGGCACCCGGAAACGCGTGTTTGAACCCTTTTTTACCACCAAACCCGTGGGGATCGGCACCGGCCTCGGACTGTCCGTCTCTTATTTTATCATCACCGACAATCATAAGGGGCAGATGCGGGTGGAATCCGAACCCGGCCATGGGTCCACCTTCATCATCAGTCTTCCCCTAAATAACTCGTAATCGGATACGCCCCAATAAATACATGCCCGTAATTTTTGGGTTTTAATCTTTAAATAAAATCTGCTATGGTTCTATTTTTTCTTAACCCCTTTAAGGAGCGTTAGCCGTGGAAGAAAACAATATCATTCGGTTTGCATCTCGTATGGATCAATTGCCGCCTTATTTGTTCGGCATGATCAACAAAATGAAAATGGACAAACGGCGAAACGGGGATGATGTCATTGATCTTGGCATGGGAAACCCCATGGACCCGACACCGGACGCAGTGATTGAAAAGCTGGTGGAAGTGGCACAGGATCCCAAGTCACACAGATACCCCGAAAGCTCCGGCCTGCCCCACCTCAAGCAGGAAATTGCCAAATATTACGACCGGCATTACGGCATCAGCCTGGATGCGGAAAAGGAGACCTATTTCACCATCGGCTCCAAAGAGGGGATTTCCCACCTCTGCCTGGCGATCATGGGTCCCGGGGACTCCGTACTGGTACCCTCTCCGGCCTTTCCTATCCATATTTATGCCGCCGTCATTGCCGGGGCCAATGTCATGAAAATCCCCATTGAGCCGGAAGACGGTTTTCTGGACAGGATCGCCCACATCTGCGAATCCTGCTACCCCAGCCCCCGGGTGCTGATGCTCAACTATCCCCATAACCCCACCGGCGTTGTAACGGATAAGGCTTTTTTCCAAGAGATCGTAAAGCTGGCCAAGCGGTTTAAGTTCATGGTTATCAATGACTTTGCCTACGGCAAAATAACCTATGACGGATATGTTGCCCCAAGTTTCCTTGAAATCGAGGGGGCCAAGGACGTCGGTGTTGAATTTGGATCTTTTTCCAAGTCATACAATATGGCCGGCTGGCGCATTGGATATTGCGTTGGCAATGAAAAAATTGTCGAGGCCCTTGGAAAAATCAAAGGCTATTTTGATTATGGTATCTTTTCCGCCATCCAGGTGGCGGGTATTATTGCCCTCCGGGACTGTGATGATACCATTCCCGAACTTGCAAAAATCTATGAACACCGCCGGGATGTCCTTTGTTCAGGCCTTGAACGCATCGGGTGGGAGATCGAACGGCCCAAGGCTGGTATGTTTGTATGGGCGAAAATCCCGGAACCGTTCAATAAAATGGGGGCCATGGAGTTTGCCATCCAGTTGATGAACAAGGGCAATGTGGCTGTGGCACCGGGCACCGGTTTCTCCGAAGAGGGAGAAGGATATCTTCGACTGGCCCTGGTTGAAAATGAAGAACGCCTGCGCCAGGCTGTGCGGCAGATGAAGAAAGCCATGGACCAGATGACAGTCTAAGGCCCAGGATCAAAATGCCGGACAAATTTTTTTTATAGCGTTCTCAAGCCCCTGGCAGTCAGGCAGGGGCTTGACGGTATCAGGGAAATTAATATCGCCCTGGATACCGATGAATTGAAGTCCGGTCTCCAGGGCAGCATTGTAATCTGTCAGGGCATCTCCGATGAAAACACATTGTTTTGGTGCAAGGCTGTATTTTTCCAATAATTTTCGGATATGCTCTGGTTTTTTGACGGGTGAGCCCAGGACCTCCTTAAAGTAATGTCCGATTTTCCGTTGCGCCACTATATATTTAAGCTCGGGTTCCGGAGTACCTGAGATCATAAACACCGGCTGTTTTGATGCATATGCATCCAGAAAATCCTTTGCCCCTTTTATCCAGGCGGCACGGATCACATCCTGCACCACAAGATCTGAATACCGGTCCGCCCATTCCATAACCTCTTTTTCAGTCAGGGGATCTTTTATTATATTTTCATGGGCATGCCGGATTTTTTCAACCCGGCTGATACCGCCGTGCAGCGCGTGGTGAAGAACAACCGCGTTGACGATTTCATCAGAAAAGTCTTTAAACAATATTTCAAAGGCTCTTTTTTTTGTACGGATTGAGTCCACCAGGACCCCGTCAAAATCAAAAAAAAGGGCCTGGATTGATTGGATGGTTTGTATCGGTTCCGTCACGTTATCTTCCTTCTCCCAATCAAAATTGTGTTTCGGATCAGGCGCGTTCCTCTAAGGGCCCGTCACTGAATAGAAACCGTTCAATCCAGGAAAGTCCAAGCATGAGCAGCTCCCGGTCATCTTGTTTCACCGCGTCCATTTGCTGATCCGGCACAATATAACGCGATAAAAAACTGCTTTCAAAAACAAAGCGGCGGAAGGTATCTATGTTGTAACTGGCCATGAACGCCATCTTCATGGGCGGACTGTTCATGTCAAGGCCCTGGGCCTTGAACGAATCAGCCTGCAAACGGCCTGCAATCCGGGCCCAGCAGTTGTTGGGTTCATCATATGCCTGCATCTCCTGGTCCGCCATCCATGCTTTGGCCGTCCATTCTTTGTCTTGATCATGTCCCTTGCAGTAATCATGGTGCATGACATAATACTGCACATGCATGCTGCCGTCAGCATCTCCATAAACAGCCGGTTCCAGGGGATAGGCCCGGCAGGAGTAGGGCCTGTCCGGATAGACCGTGCACCCCTTTTCCGCCAGAAAGGTACAGGTGTGGCCCTGCCGGCCGCTCATTTTCAACATCACGTTGGGAAAGGTGGGCATATCGCGGATGGCTGTTACGGTATGGGCAACCAGAAATTCTTCCGAGGTCATGTTCAGGTTCTGCTTCATACGCACAATATCATAGGGATAAAGGTACATGTCGGCGTTGTGGCAGCAACGGGTAAAGCAGGGCACATTTTCGTGACAGGCGAATTTGAAAGTCCGGCTGCCAAGCAATTCACGCTTTGCCGTGCAGTCCATGGTGTTGTCAGGTGTTGTCATTGTCTTGTTTCCAGTATTTATCAAGTTTGTCCGTAATCAACAGGGCATATAGTGTCATTGCCGGGCTTTATACTCTTTATCATATTCCGGCGTTTATCAACACACCCGTCTAAAATGTTCAAAAGCTCAAAACCGTATTCATAAAATGTCAATAAAGAGAACACCATGTTTAAAACCCAATGAAAACTGTGTTGAAAACATGTTCAAAACTGATAAAGGACTTTGCCAATCAATGATCTTAGTGACGTTCAAAACGATTGGATAGTTGTTGAAAACGCGTTGAAAAAATGTTGAGAATTACAGAAATTATGAACCCGGATTCCTGAAAAAGGAGATCCGGGTTGGAGCCGGGTTCAATAAAATGGATTGCAGTTGTGGGCTGGGCCTGGCAGTTGATATGTCAGGTCGGCCCATGGCCGTTATAGATGCTCAGGCCCCAAAGGCCGCATCATAAATCTGCGCAACGTTGGCGGCCTGCTCACTGAACAGATCCTCATCAACATCAGCGGAGCGCTCCTGGAGCGTTAGGCGGTGCATGGCCCTTCGCATGCTCACATAAGTGTTCTGGAGAATGCTGCTCTCCTCACCGGATATCAGGGCATCCACACTCAGGGCCTGGAGCAGGCGGATATTGTCCGTCCATTCCACAACATCGGGATGATCCCAGGCATGGCGCAGCACAAGATATTGAACAAGGAATTCAATATCCACAATCCCCCCCCGGCCCTGCTTGAGATTAAACAGCCCGGGTTCGTACTTTAGGCGCTGCTTGCGCATTTTTTCACGCATCTGTCCAACTTCTTTTTTCAAGGTTTCAGCATCGCGCTCACGGGTCAGAATTTTTTTGCGTATGGTATCAAAGCGTTTAAACAGTGCCGGATCACCGGCCACGGGGCGGGCCCGGATCAGGGCCTGGTGTTCAAATGTCCAGGCCTGGTCTTTGAGGTAATCCTCATAGGTTTGGATGTGGGTGATAATGGTGCCGGACTCTCCGCCGGGCCGAAGCCGCATATCCGCACCATAAAGGGTACCGGCCGGGGTGTGCATGGTCAGGGCATGGATAATACGCTGGCCCAGATTGGAATAAAAACGGGTGGTGTCCACGGACCATTCCGTTCCGCTGGTCATCCCTGGTTCTGCATCAAAAATAAAAACCATATCCAGATCGGATTTATATCCCATTTCAAGGCCGCCGACTTTACCGTAGGCCACGGCAATAAACCCGCATCCTTCAACACCTTTGCCTGCCATACCTTCCGGATACCCGTATTTTTCGGTAATGATCTGCCAGGATGACGCCACCACCTGGCCAAGGATGATTTCAGCAATCCAGGTCAGATGGTCACTGACCTTCATCAGCGGGAAGTTGCCCGATACATCTGCCGCCGCCACCCTGAGCGTGTTGATCTGGCGAAAAATATTAAGCTCTTCCAGCAGGTATTCCGGATCATCCTCCGGAACCCTTGCCATCAGGTTTTCCATTTCCCGTTCCATCATATCGCGTTTGGGGGGCGAATACAGGGTAGCCGGGGTCATAAGCTCATCCAGCAGGACGGGGTGCCGGCTTAAAAATGTAATGATCCATGGACTTTTCCGGGCAAGAACGATCAGGGTATCAAGGGCACCTTTATTTTCAATGAGCAAAGAGAGGTAACAGGTACGCAGCTCAATGGTTGCCACAAGATCCAGGAGTTTGGCCACCACCTCTTCGGCATCCGGGTGTTCTCCGGCTTTTTTAATCAGCCGGGGCACCAGCCGGGCCAGTTTATTGCGGCCGGCCTGGGAAAGCCTCCGGGTGTTGGGATGGGCTGCCAGGGCCTTGAGCAGCCGCACCACAGCGCGCATATCTTCGTACCCGGAACACGCATCTTCATAATCGGAACCGGAGATCTCTTCACTGCTGGACTGGGCGTCGATGATGCTGTCCCATATATGTTTCAACTCCTGGCTGCCGTTGTCCTTGTCTTCTTCATCATCCTGGACCAGAAGCCTTGCAAAATGTTTATGTACAACACCCTGGATCCTGGACAGTTCGGTATAAAACGCCTTTTCATCATCATATCCCATGGACAGGGCCAGAATTTGCCTTTGATCCGGATCTTCGGGGATGTCGTGGATCTGACGGTCCTGGTATTCCTGGAGCCTGTTCTCCACAAGCCGTAAAAAATGATAGGCCGATTTAAGTTCTTCACACACTTTTTTATCAATCAGCTTTTTTTCCACCAGGGTATCCAGAATCCTTAATATGGGTCTGGCCTGGAGAGCCGGTTCCACCCCGCCCCTGATGAGCTGAAAAAGCTGGCCGAAAAATTCAACTTCCCTGATACCGCCGGCCCCGATTTTGATATTGTGTTTCAACCTGGCATTTTTGACCTGCAATGTGATGCGCTGTTTCATATCCCTGAAGGAATCAAAGGAGCCGTAATCCAGGTATCTGCGGAAAATAAAGGGCTTGAGAGATTGAATTATTGTGTTGCCCGCCGCAATATCCCCTGCCACCGGACTCGCCTTGATCATGGCATAACGTTCCCACTCCCGGCCCTGGGATTGGTAATAATATTCAAAGGCATTGGCATCCATGACCAGGGGCCCGCTGTCCCCGAAGGGCCGCAGGCGAGTGTCCACCCGGTAAAAATGGGTGCCGTTATCCATTGAAAAGAGCCTGATGAATTCCCGGCACAGCTTTGTGAAAAATTCGTCATTGGATATGGATCTGTCCCCATCGGTCTGACCCGGATTGGGGAACACGAAAATAAGATCAATATCCGAAGAGAAATTCAATTCGCCGGCCCCAAGCTTTCCCATACCCAGCACCACAATATTCTGGGCATTACCATTGGTGTCCCTGGGGGTTCCCCATTTTTGGGTCAACACCGGGTACAATTGTTCAAAACCAAAGGAGATGCAGGCACAGGCAAGATCGGACAGATCGGCCATGGTTTCGGACAATGGCGCCGCACCGGTCAGATCCCGCCAGGCAATGCGAATGATTTCATACACCTTGAATTCAAGCAGCCGGGCTTTTAGCCCTGTACCATCCTGATCATCCCCGATAAAAGCCGAAAGCTTTTTTTTAATGTCACCCGGCGCATAGGGCGTGTCAAGATCACCGCTTTTACCAAACCGGTCAAGCATTGAGGGGTTTGCCGTAATATGTTCAGCCGTAAAGGGGCTGAACAGCATCACCTTGGTAAAATCCCGGGGCTTGACAGGCAATTGACTGATATCCCGGATATCCCCGGCGGAAAAATAATTTTGAATTCGCAGCTGCAACGCCTGGAAAAGGGTTTGGGAAAGGGCAGGAAAAACACTTGAAATTAACTGTTCTATGGCTTTTTGGGTCATGGTATACTTCACTCATTCATAATTTTATAACAGCCCAGGGCTGTTATTGGTTTGCATCAACCCATTGTTCCAGGGGTACGGGTATCTTGCATATAAGAGCGTTTTCCGGTTTCCATTTGGTTTTCAGAACGTGACCTCCCATCATGACCGAAACCAGGGTGTCGGATGAGACAACGATTACAATAACATTTTCGTGTTCCGCCGTGAACCGCAAAGCGGAATTGAACCTGGCCCCCCTGGCCCTGCTTTCTCCGGGCACATTCCTGCCTTGCAACAGGCAGGCGAATCCATAAAGTTTTATATCGGCACCGATGTGCAGGGCCCCGTCCACCTTGGACAAAGATTGGGCCAAATCATAATTATCCTGATTTTTCAAATCCAGGGGATGCAGCAGTGAATGGCCCATGATCGAAACCGGAGGATTGTTAAGGTCAATCACAACACTGCATCCATGCCTGTGGCTGGCAGCATTGTGAACAATTCCGGCAACGATTTTAAATAAAACCGCTGCATTTTCAGCATCCATATCAGCGTCCACCAATGCCTCTTCCACCTGGACCAGCTTTGCCTTGTGTGTGGTGGATTTAAAATGGCCGTCGGAAAAAGAGCACACGGGCGCATCATTGAGCCCCAGAAAACCGTAACGGCCTTTAAAATCCGCTAATATGGAAAAATCGGGATGGCTTTCCCTGGTGATGCCGATGATCGTATTCTCAGTGGCAACCAGTTTCAAATCTGACTTTTCAACGGACACAAGCAGCTTTCTGATATGCTTTACATTGTCCAGGTATGGCTGCTCTGCTTCGGGAAGCTCTAAAATAAAATTCATTTTAGGGATGGATTCTTTTTCCACAAAAATCAATTTACCCCTAGGCCATTCGCCTTCTTCCGGCGTTCTTGAAATTTTAAGCACGGCCTCTAAAATCGGATAAACCCGCATTCTGGTATCCCACCCGATCCGGACATTCATTTCAT
>JAKSBB010000763.1 GCA_022361315.1 Desulfobacterales bacterium | reverse complement strand
ACCTTGCGCAGATCATCCACATGTTCCAGCCGGTAGACCTTCTTGTGTTTATGGGGATAGAACCGGCTGTACCGCACATTGTGCAGCGGTGCGAGGCAATCCTTGGCGCCCCAGAAGTGAAACAAAGGAATATCTTTGGGGAAGAAGGAAAAATGATGGGTATAGTTCAGCTCTGAGCGGTCCATCCGCTTAAAACCGTTTCCGTCGTATACCGCTTTGAGAAACTGGAATCCCAGCCCCAGGGGAATGGATTCAGTCGCCACTTCCAGATACCGCTCCACAAAATGCTTATCCCCCTTGTGATTCTCCGGACAAATCAGAAAATTGAGCCCCCCCACATCCCGGTTATAAATGGAACGGGAAACGGTTTTAACCAGGGGCAGACGGGTGACCAGCATGGCGGCTTCCTGAATGGGAATATGGGAGAACCGGAAAATCCGGGCCAGATGGTTCAGCCACAGGGCTGACGGAAAAAAGACATGGGAGGTCCTGTCAAAGGTGCGGGGCGATCCCAAAGAAACAATACCCTTAACTGTTTTCATGGATTCATTTGCCACGGATTCCGACGGCAGCACCCGGTCCAGTTCCCGTTTTCTCTTCTCCGGCATCTTAAGCTTGTCGAAATCCTGCCTCAGAGCCCAGTTCAGGACCATGTTTTCAGAAACCAGCCCTCCCATGCTGTGCCCCACAAGAATGGAGGGTTTGCCGCAACTTCTTTGGGTAATAAAATTCAGAACGGTGGGCAGATCGTGATCGATCAGGGTATCCACGGTGTAGTTGGGATCGAAACGGCCGCCGTTGACACCGACGCCCCGGGGATCGAAAAGGTACGTCCAATTCTTTTTGTCCGCCAGATTTTTCGCGATGGAATAGCGATTGCTCATGTCCCAGCAATAGGAATTATTTGCAAAACCGGGCACAAGAATAACAGAAGGGTTGCTGTCCCCTGCCGTGACCCCTTCCATTTCCAGAAGCCGCCTGAACTTTATGGATTTTCCCTTTTCCGTAAAATCCTGATAATAGACGATCTCATAGTCGCCCCGCCCGTTTTGCTCCCGTTCATCCACTTCACTTTCAAAATAGGCGGGCTGACGGGCGGCTTTAAGGGCCTCTTTCACGATGTTGCGGCGGAAGGCCTCATTGTAGATCTTTTCCGTGTATTTGCCATCAATATTCAGCCGGTCCTCGGCAATCCGGGTCAGACTGTTGCGATCCAGCAGAATGATCTCCTCGGTGAGCCTGATCCCCCCGTTTTCAAGTTCTTCAAAAAGGATATCCTTGATGACGTCTCTGGGGATGACGATCCGGGCCACCCGGGAAAAGATATGGTACAGGGTCAGTGCCAGTTTGCCCACGGCCTGTTTCCGGATTTCTTCCCGGGAAACAATGAGTTCCGGGGCCACGGGCAACCCAAGGGAGAGCTGTCCCTTATAGATTTTGCTGTAGGTATCATATCCCAGATTGATCATCTGGGTGGGAATCTCGTTCACTGCCAGCCGGACGGCAGACTGCCGCAATCGGCCAAGGGATGTCACAAATGTCATTGTCGCCACGTGGTACCAGGTATTTCCATGACAATGAAAATGTCCCGGACATTTTATTTAATTATCAACCCAGATTAGCCATATACAAAAGCTAACCCGCCGCTTTGCCCCGCTGGATTTCCGCCTGGGAACGTACCCAGGCAATTTCCTCGCGGCCCAACGGCCCCTCAACACCGGAAATGGCTGACAGCTTCATACCATGCTTGATGCCCAGCTTATAAATTTCCTTGACCTTGTCCCATTGGGTTTGGGTCCCTTTGGTGAAGGCTTCGAACCTGCCCTCAAGGGTCAGGATGATGGTTTCCGCAAGACCGGCGTATGCCACCCCGTGGGGAAGACCGATATCCTTCATCTCAATGGCTTCACCCGGCAGTTCAATCTCACCGCCGGTGATCACCAGCACATCCTGACGTTTGGCCACATCATCCCGGCCAAAGACCATGGGACGGGTAATATCCGTCACCACGCAGCCCGGTTTGAACCGCATGATGTCGATGCTGTCCTTGGCACCGGCGCTGGCAATGACCACCACATCCATGTCATCCAGATACCGGTCCACCCGTGTGGAAACGGAGAGGTTCACATCCGGCCGTTCTTCTTTCAGTTCATCCTGCAATGTCAGCAGCTTGGCCATGTTCCGACTTACAATATATACGTCTTCAAAGGCCGTTGCAAGCAGCCGGGAACATATGGCACCCACATCACCGGTGGCACCGATCACCATGGCTTTGGCCCGCAAGGTTTTTCCATCCTTCAATGTGACCAGTCCCATCTGCCGGACCGCTTCGGCCGTGGCCCACAATGCAGTGGATGCGGTATAGGAATTTCCCGTGGTAATGGGAAGCGGTGCGCTTTTTCCGGTTTCCAGATCTATGCCTAAAATACCTTTGGGCATCATGGAAACACCCATGACCTGTGCACCGAGCCGTTTGGCCATCTCTGCGGCTTTCAGAACTTTTTTCCGGGTGAATTCCGGGGTGTGTTTCTGCATTTCGTCACTGGTCTCACCGATGCTGATCAGCCACCCTTCGGCTTCAACACCTGTGGGGGATTTCACCCCGCGCACCTTGGAATAAACAAAGGGCGGTGTATAGGCCATGGCCTTTTCAATGGCCAGAATACTTTTGGGAGATACTGAGGTGACCATTTCCACGGCCTTCAGCTTTTTCAGATGGTTTCGGAACAAGGGATGGATGAGATAGGCAAACCGGTTTACCCGTTTGTCCTGCTCAAAGGGATAGATGATCCTGGGGTCCAGGCGCTGTTCGCTGATGATTTCCAGCAGATCGTCTTTCAGCCCGTCGCCTTTGGTTACATCCATGGCACCGACCATTAACGCTTCGGCCACCACATCCTCCACAACTTCCGGTATCAGTTTCGGTGTTGTATCGATAATGGTTTCCACGCCCAATTGCTTCAACAGATCCACCCGGTCTTTATATGCCGTGGCGGTAATAACCGTTTTTCCGGCCAGCTCTTCCTCCATACAAAGATCCAGGTAGTCGTAAAACCCTAAATGGGGGATAACAATGATATTGGCCTTTTTCACGGCATGCCGCAGCAGATAGCGGTTGGCCGCCCTGGCCGGTCTCTTCATGGGAAAAATCTTGCCCACCGGCAGCATCTTCAACAGTTTTTTGGGTCTGCCCGCATAAAACTCAAGCTCCTTGAGGGAGCCCAGCACCGCCGGGACCTGGT
>JAKSBB010001238.1 GCA_022361315.1 Desulfobacterales bacterium | reverse complement strand
GGTATCTCCGATACGAATTGACCTCAGTACCCGGGGTCTCGGAAGTAGCCAGCATCGGCGGGTTTGTCAAACAGTACCAGGTGGAGGTGGATCCCAACAAACTGCTGGCCTACAACCTGTCCATCAGCCGGGTGAAAAATGCCATCCAGCGGTCCAATAACGACGTGGGCGGCCGTCTCATCGAGATGGGGGAAACCGAATTTATGGTCCGGGGCCTGGGGTATATAAGGTCCATGGAAGATCTTGCCCAGGTCACGGTGGGGGTGGACGAGAACGGCACCCCCATCCTCCTGTCCACCATCGCCAATATCCAGATCGGACCGGAACTGCGGCGGGGTATCCTGGAGTGGAACGGCCGGGGCGAAGTGGCCGGCGGCATCATTGTCATGCGTTACGGGGAAAATGCCCTGGAAGTCATCCAGCGGGTGAAACAGAAACTGACCGAATTGAACAAAGGCCTGCCCGAAGGGGTGGTGATCCGGATGGGATATGACCGCAGCGGTCTGATTCAGCGTGCCATCCACACCCTCACCACCAAACTGATCGAAGAGATGGTGGTGGTGGCGATGGTCTGCGTGGTCTTCCTGCTGCATTTCCGGTCGGCCTTCGTGGCCATTCTCACCCTTCCCACAGGCATACTTGCCTCCCTGCTGCTCATGTACCTGCTGGACATCAACATCAACATCATGAGCCTGGGGGGTATCGCCATTGCCATCGGGGTCATGGTGGACGCCTCCGTGGTCATGGTGGAGAATACCCACAAGCACCTGGAGCGGGACCGGGGGAAGAAGCCCCGTGACCAGATTATCCGGGATGCATCCAAGGAAGTGGGACCGGCCCTGTTTTACAGCCTGCTTATCATTACCATATCATTTCTGCCGGTATTCTCCCTGGGGGAACAATCCGGCCGGCTGTTCAAACCCCTGGCCTATACCAAAACCTTTGCCATGGGGGCCAGCGCGATCCTGGCCGTCACCATCATTCCGGTGCTCATGACCTTTTTCATCAAAGGCAACATCCTGCCGGAGCAGAAAAGCCCCATCAGCCGGGTGCTGATCCGCATGTACATGCCCCTGATCCGCGGCGTGCTCAAATACAGGAAAACCACCCTGGTCCTCACTCTTCTGGTCATGGTTGCCACGGCTCTGCCGGCCGGCAGACTGGGCAGTGAGTTCATGCCGCCTTTAAACGAGGGGGATCTGCTTTACATGCCCACCACCCTGCCCGGAATTTCCGTTACCAAGGCCAGGGAAATCCTGCAGCAGACCGACAAAATCATCATGAAGTTTCCCGAGGTCAAACATGTGCTGGGGAAGATCGGCCGGGCCGAAACCGCCACGGACCCGGCCCCCTTGTCCATGATCGAAAGCACCATCATGCTGCATCCCCAGGACCTGTGGCGGAACCGGCCGGTTCCCAGGTTCTTTTCAGACTGGCCCCCTATACTGAAGACACCCCTTTCCCTG
>JAKSBB010000554.1 GCA_022361315.1 Desulfobacterales bacterium | reverse complement strand
GGAAAGGGTGGCGTTTCTGGCACCCAGGTCACCGCCGGATACCGGGGCGTCCAGCACATGAATTCCTTTATCATTTCCCGCCGCCCACAGGCGTTCCGCAAGACCGGGGTCCGAGGTGGTCATATCAACGGCAAGGGTACCCGGCGCTGCATTTTCCAGAATACCGGCCTCTCCCAGATAGACTTCTTCCACATCTGCAGGATACCCGACGATGGTAATCACAATATCAGACGCCACAGCCAGTTCGGCCACGGTATCGCACCACACAGCCCCCTTTGCCGTAAGATCATCGGCTTTTTCCTTTGTCCGGGTATACACCCGCATCTCATACCCGTTTTCCAGCAGATGGCCTGCCATGGAGTGTCCCATGACCCCCAGACCGATAAATCCGATTTTTTTATCCTTCGTATCCGACATGTTTCACCTCTGTCTCCACCCGATCAGCAACGTCAACCGGGCTTTTCTTGGGTTGCTTTAAGAAAATCAATATTGACAGGTTTTGCAGGGTTTATCAATATAGGGAAGAGCCTGCGTCACCTTTTTCCCCCATAGAGAACATCTATTGGAGATTATCTATGACCGAGCCCATACGCCTTTTCAAACACGATTCCATCATCTACGGCACAGGCTGGTACGCATACACCGGTGATCTGCGGATCAAGATACTGACATAGGATTTATTATATAAAAACCATACGCCCTAACACGTTCATAGCAATTTAATATTAAAGTAGCTGGCATTTCACTATGACCGGCCGGATCGGGATTAAGAACGTCAAGGGGAGTATCCGTGATCAACAATATCACAACAACAGAAGTAATACCGGAAACTGACATGACAATAGACTTTACAAAACCGGAACGGTTTATCAACAGGGAGTTGTCCTGGCTTCAGTTTAACCACAGGGTGCTTGAAGAAGCCCTGAATACGGAGCACCCGCTGATGGAACGGGTGCGCTTTCTCTCCATCTCCGCTTCAAATCTGGATGAGTTCTTCATGGTCAGGGTGGCCGGCCTCAAGGCCCAGGTCAACCGCGGGGCCAAATCCGAAAGCCCGGATAATATGACCCCTTCCGAGCAACTGGCCGCCATTGAGGAAGATGTGGCCCTGCTCAACCAGATGACCCGGGACTGCCTAAAAACCCTCACCCGGGATCTGAAAAAAGAAAATATCGCAGTGGTGGACCCCGGCCGCCTCACCGTAAAGGAAAAGGAGTGCCTGTTTAAAACATTCCAGCGGGACATCTTTCCCGTACTCAGCCCCCTGGCCGTGGATCCGGCCCACCCCTTTCCCTTTATTCCCAACCTCGGCCACGGTTTGATCATGGACCTGTCCGACGAAAAAAACGGGGAAACCATGATCGCAGTGGTCATCCTGCCGGCCCAGTTGAACCGGTATATCCGCCTGCCCGGCGATGACATCCGGTTTGTCCACCTGGCCTCGGTGATCCGGATGTGCTACACCAGCCTTTTCCCGGGATACGACCTGGTGGCCTCGGGGGAATTCCAGGTGATCCGGGACTCTGAACTTGAAATCGACGAAGAGGCCGAAGACCTGGTGCGCACCTTCCAGTCCGCCCTGAACCGACGGCGCCGCGGCAATGTCATCCGTCTGAGGGTCCGCACGGATACCCGGGATGATCTGGTGGAGTTTATCTCCTCCCAATTTCACGTGTCTGCCGAGGATGTTTTCAGGGAAGACCATGTGGGGCTGTCCACCATCAAGGAGCTGATTACCGACGACCGGCCGGATCTGCTCTTTCCCAAATATAACGCCAGATTCCCCGAACGTATCCGGGACTTTGGCGGCGACTGCTTTGAGGCCATTTCAACAAAAGATATCGTTGTCCACCATCCCTACGAGAGTTTTGACGTGGTGGTGCAGTTTATCCGCCAGGCCAGCCAGGACAAAAATGTGGTGTCCATCAAACAAACCCTCTACCGGACCAGCCAGGATTCCCCCATTGTCCAGGCCCTGGTGGAAGCGGCCGAAGCCGGCAAAAACGTCACCGCCATGGTGGAACTCAAGGCACGGTTTGACGAGGAAGCCAACATTGAGCTTGCCAGGAAGCTGGAACGCAGCGGTGCCCAGGTTGTTTACGGCATCATTGACCTGAAAACCCATGCCAAACTCTCCCTGGTGGTCCGGCGGGAAGGCGGACGGTTCAGATCCTATGCCCACCTGGGCACGGGCAACTACCACCCCATCACCGCCAAAATATACACCGACCTCTCCTTTTTCACCTGTAATCCCCAGATCTGCACCGAAGTCATGCAGATCTTCAACTACATGACCGGGTACGCCAAGCCCGTGGATCTCAAGGTCCTGGATATCGCCCCCCTGACCCTGCGCCAACGGATTCTCGAGGGCATAGAACAGGAGATCGAATTTGCCAACCAGGGTAAACCGGCCCAGATCTGGGCCAAGATGAATTCTCTTGTGGATCCCCGCATCATCGATGCCCTGTACCGGGCCTCACAGGCCGGGGTGCAGGTGGACCTCATTATCCGTGGCATCTGCTGCCTGAGACCCGGGATTCCGGGATTCAGTGAAAACATCCGGGTAAAATCCATCGTGGGGCGATTTCTGGAACACTCCAGAATTGCCTGCTTCAGCAACGGCCACGAACTGCCGTCTCCCCACGCCACCGTTTACTTTTCATCCGCCGACTGGATGCCCCGGAATCTGAACCGCAGGATCGAAACCCTGGTGCCCATTCTCACCCCCACGGTACATCAGCAGATCCTCGACCAGATCATGGTGGCCAATCTCCGGGACAATGAACAGAGCTGGCTGCTGAATGCCGACGGCACCTATACACGGGTGGTTCCGGATAAGGAGCCCTTTAACGCCCACCAGTTCTTCATGACCAACCCCAGCCTCTCCGGCCGGGGGTCCGCCCTGAGGCCGGAACGGCTGAAGACCCGGCAGAAAAGATTCCATAAGCGCCGAAAAAAGGGAAAGAAGTCCTGATTGATCGCCAGGCCGCTTTCAGGGAATCAGGTTTTCCGTCGTGATGTGCTCTTCCTCCGGCCAGATCTGACAGGTATCCGGATGGGGGGTATCTGCAGCGTCCCGCTCTTCTGAAGCCCCGGAAAGATCGGTGAGAAAAATATGGTCCACCATCTGCGCCGGTTCCTCTCCCAGGACCGGTGTCAGAAAACCGGCACAGCCGCCGTCGGCTGTGGTGAGAAAGGGGCCGCTCTCACAGGGAATGACCTGATTTTCAGCCATTTCTTCCACAAAATCGTCCCAGGACAACTCCCGGCTGCCATCCACGGCCCGGCAAATTTGATAGATCAAGGTACCCAGATCGGCGGCACACCAATCCTTTCGAACCAGAGAAAGTCCTCTCCAGTAAATCGGCAATTGGTTGCCGAATCCTTCGATCAGCACCTTTGCCGCCGTGCTGCAGCAGTTATTGTTCCCGAAGGGTAAGGTGTCATCCGGCTGGCGTCGCTCCCGGCGGGCCTGCCACCATTCCAGCATTCGCTGCCGCTGATCCGGAGTTTCCGGGAAAACCATCAGGCGGTCCGGGGCACGGTTCTTTCTGAGCAAATCGTGCCAGAGACTCCGGACGGCATTGCCGTGGACCTGGGAAGAGGGGCTGACATAGGCGGCAGTTTCATCTGTGAGGCAGGTGGCAAAAAGCCCACCAAGTTTTTCCATCATCCGCCGGGTCCGGATGTTTTCCCTCCCGCCGCTCCGGGTATGCTGCCAGGCCCGTCTCAACCGGGCATAATAATCAAGGATGACAAGGCTTTCCATGGTCTCCTTCAGCGGTGCTTCCCAGGTGTTGCCGATCATGACGGAGGCATGGCTGCTGCCGGCCTTTTGTCCAACGCGATCCCGATAATTCTCGTCCCAGATACACACAACGGTCATAGGGGGCTCCTTTCTGTAACCCAATGTCATTTTCCGGATACATCGGCACCGGAAAAACCAATGCAATGAAAAAACCATCTTGGATTCAGAAATAGCAAAGGATATGCCAGAAACAGCCCCCCCCCTTGGCAAGGGGGTTTCGGCTGGTGCCAGGAATAGAGCACCAACAAAATTGTATGGGATGAAAAGTGAAAACCGCCTAAAAAGTTGTCAGGGATGTCAACCTTGTTTTCCCGTGCAGCACTCCTGGTGCAGCACACGTACCATGCCGTCCGCCAGCCCCTGCATGGGGACATGGACCTTCTCACACCCGGCCCACCCCAAAGCGCTGAGGTAAATCCTTGCACCGGGCAGGATCACATCAGCCCGGTCCGGTTTCAGATTGAACTTTATCATTCTTTCGGCCATGGGAACGGCTTCCAGCTTGTCTCTGACAGCCTCAATTTTATCACGGGTAACAAAACCGCCGGGGCGCCCTTTGGCCAGTTTAAAAAGTTTGTTGATATTTCCCCCGCTGCCGATGGCCTCCACCACGGGATACCCTTTAACGGTTTTCTTCACCCAGCGTTTCATGGTGTCCCAGTCTTCGTCGGCCACCCGGTCATTCATCAGTCGGATGGTTCCGATGTTAAAGGACACGGACGCTTTGACCCGGCCGCCGGAAAACAGCGTCATCTCCGTGCTGCCGCCCCCCACGTCAATGAACAGAGCCGCCTTTTTCTTAGAGGTCATAATCCGGTGCTTGTTCTGAAACAGAAACCTGGCCTCTTCCTTGCCGTCTATGATCTCAATCTTAATGCCGGTCTTTTTTTCAATTTTCTTACAGATATCCGGTCCGTTTGCGGCCGTCCTCATGGCGGAGGTGGCGCAGGCTTTGAAGGCCACGGGCTGATAGGCCTCCATCAGATGCCGGAAACCGGTAATGGTTTTCGTTAGCTTGGCCGCCCGTTCTTGGGAAATCGCCTGACGGAGAAAGGCATCTTCCCCTAAGCGGATGGGCATTCTCACCCAGGATACCTTTTTGGGACGGATCTCCCCGTTGATGTCAACGATACCGGCCAATAAAAGACGGACTGCGTTGGAGCCAATGTCGATAGCTGCGTATCTGGGCATTGAGTTCATGGATTTTCCGTGGTGATTCCTTAGGTTTTATGATTCATTCTTGCGGTTCCTACATCTGCGCTGCTCAGGACTTTTACCGTATTCGCCAGTTTACCAGGCAGCCGTTGAAAACAAAAGTAGATTCGGCAGATTTCCCCAATAGGAAGCCGGCGCGCTTAAGTCTGGAAATATGAATCGTCCCTGTGCTATGATCCGCCCAAAACCGTCACCTTAACCCTGAGGATAGCCCATGGCCTTGAGTAAGAATACAGCCCCGCCCATGCTGAATATGGACGAGATTGATTTTTTATCCGTGCTCAACCGTCTGGACGACGGGGTAATCATCACCGATGCCAACGGTACCATTCTGTTCTACAATACGGCCCAGTCGAAGATTGACGGCATTTCTGCGGACGATGCCAAAGGGTTGAAGGTGACCGAGATATACGAACTCAACAACCGGACATCCATGGTGATGCAGTGCATCAACCATAATGCGTCCATAAAAAACAGAACTTTTTTTTACAGGACCTATACGGGCAAGGTGGTGAACACCATTACCTCATCCTATCCCCTGTACACCGACGGGCGCGTGAATGGGGCCATATGTTTTGTAAAGGATTACGAACTGCTGAGACGGTCGGCCCCCATGCCCACCCGGGAGCCCTTTCAGGTGGATCTGGGTAACGGCACCCGGTTTTTATTTTCCAACCTTATCGGTTCCAGCCACGGCTTCCGGCAGGTCATTGGGATTGCCAAGAAAGCAGCGGCCTCATCATCCCCCATTATGATCCAGGGGGAAACCGGCACGGGTAAAGAGTTGTTTGCCCAGGCCATTCATAACCACAGCCCCCGGCAGGACCGCAAATTTGTAGCTGTCAACTGCGCCGCCATTCCCCATGATCTCTTGGAAGGCATGTTGTTCGGCACCAGCCGCGGGGCATTTACCGGCGCCCTGGACAAACCCGGCCTCTTTGAAATTGCCCACGGTTCCACCCTGTTTCTGGATGAGCTTCTGGCCATGCCGGTGGACCTCCAGGCCAAGTTGCTGCGGGCCCTTCAGGAGAACCGGGTACGGCGGGTGGGCTCAGTGAAGGAAACCCGGGTGGATGTAAAAATTATTTCCTCGGTAAACCAGGACCCCCGGGACGCCATCCGGGACGGCCTGCTGAGAACGGACCTCTATTACCGGCTGGGTGTGGTTATGGTGAAACTGCCTCCCCTGAGGGACCGGCAGGACAGCATGGCTGAACTTGCCGACCATTTCATCAAGAAGTACAATACCCGGCTGGGTACCAACGTGAAAGCCATCGCCCCGGAGGTGATGGAATTGTTCACCGCCTATCGCTGGCCCGGAAATATCCGGGAGCTGGAGCACCTCATCGAAGGCGCCATGAACATGGCGGGCCAGGACAGCACCATCGGCCTCCAGCATTTCGGCCCGGGCCTGGACTGTCTGGAGCAGGTGGATATGACCTGTACGGATCCGGCCATCACCCTTTTTGATTCCCCGGCCCCCGGTGATGCACCCCACCCCCTTGCTGATACCCACATTAACTTTGCCCAGACCCAGAAGGAAAGGGAGCAAAGTGCCGTCAGAACCGCCCTTACGGCAGCCAACGGCAATGTTACCCAGGCGGCAAAACGATTGGGGATTTCCCGCCAACTCCTCCACTACAAGTTAAAAAAATACGGGTTCAGGCGGATTGACTTCATCCGCCGTCCCAATTAATCAATACCCACCCGGCTGTTGAAATCCGTAATCAAACGGTCAATTTCATCCACCTGATCAAAGGTGTCGCCCCAATAGTTGTCATGGTCATACCACTGGGCGTTCAGTTCCTCCACATCCTTGCCCTGCTGCTCCACCCAGGTGAAGTACTTGAGGTTGTGGATCGCTTTCTTATCATAGTAGGATAGCTCTTTCACATGGTCGATGCCCACGGCATCCAGCAACTGGATGTCCTGGTGCGCCGTGATATCCGTGTATGCCCCGCGTTCTTCGATCAGTTCTGCCAGACGGGACCCGTAAAGCTGCATGGAGTCGGTGGCAATGCTCACCACATAATCATTTTCCGTGAGTTCGTTGTATTTGGCGAATTTCACTGCGGCCAGCATATTCCCGATGCCCGAAATCCCCAGAAGATCCAGGCGGTCCACCAGATCCGGAGAGACCCCCTTGTCTGCCAGAGCCTGACGCCCCTTCTCCTCGTTGAACAGGCGCAACAGCCGCATGGGGACCTCATCATCCACGGCAATCACAAAATCCGTGTCCTTACAATCATGGACCCATGGCACATGCTTGTCGCCGATCCCCTCAATGCGGTGGCCGCCGAACCCGTTGTTCAGCAAGGTCGGGCATTGGAGGGCTTCAGCCGCTGCCACCCCGGCACCGGGAAATTTCTTTTTCAGGTAGTATCCCGCCCCCAGCGTACCGCCGGACCCGGAAGAAGAAATATATCCGGCAAAACGTTTGCCTTTGCTCAGATACGTATTCAACACCTCTTCCACGGCACTGCCCGTCACCGTATAGTGCCAGAGGGGATTGCCCAGTTCGTCAAACTGGTTGAAAATCCGCAGATCCTCTCCTGAATTCCGCAGTTCCCAGCATTTATCAAAGATTTCCTTGACGTTGGATTCACAGCCCGGTGTAGCAATCACCTGGCCGGCGATCTTATTGAGCCATTCAAACCGTTCCCTGGACATCTCCTCCGGAAGAATGGCAATGGCGCTGCAGGCCAGCAGTGCTGATATGTAGGCACCGCCACGGCAGTAGTTGCCGGTGGACGGCCAGACCGCCCTGGTCGCCTGGGGATCAAACTGCCCGGTGACCAGCGCCGGGGCCAGACATCCGAAGGTGGCCCCGACCTTGTGGGCACCTGTGGGGAACCACCGGCCGCAAAGCATAATAATATTGGCACGGCAGCCGGTGAGCTCCGGCGGCAGAACAATGTGATTCACATCCCCGAAAAGTCCGCCGGTGTCCGTCGCCTCATTCTTCCAGGAAATCCGGAACAGGTTGGCAGAATGCAGGTCCCACAGACCGATATCCTTCAGCTGTTTTTTAATTCGTCCCGGTATCCCGCCGGGATCTTTCATCATGGCAAAGGTGGGAAGGACGATCTTTTTCTCTCTGCAGAACCGGATGTTTTTTTCCTGGATTTGACTCCGGACGGTTAAATCAATCATCTCATATCCTTCATTTTACTGGATTTTAATCTGGCCCGGGAATATCCCATGACCGCCACTCAAACCGCTATATTGGATGTGATATATCGGTTTCATTTTAATGTCAAGCCTGTTCTCCGCATTCATCTCTGAGCGGCACCTCAACCGGAAAAACGGATATACAGCCTCTTAATAATTCAGTACGGTGGTATTGTCTGCAAACAATGCCGGCCAGGTAACATCGGAACCGCCCACCACGACGCCGTCGATGAGATCATCCTTTGTCATTCCACCGACGTTTTTCATGCACATGGGACAGGCAATGACTTTTCCCCCATTGGCCATGAAAGCGGTAAGCATCTCCTGAAGGGTTTTGCCGTTGACGTGGCGGCTTCCCGGAATGTTTTTGTTAACCAGACGGACACCGTCCACGTTGAGAAAAATGGTGGCCGGCATCTGCTTTTGTGTGAGCACCCGCGTGCTGAAGCTGATGGCCATGGCGGCACGGTTCATCTCATTGGATGTCAGGTTGACGAATAATTTTTTACCGCTGTCCCCGGCAAAGGCATTTCCGGCAAGTACGGCAATAAAAACAACGATGAGGCTCAACTTTGCGAAACATTTCATAGCGATCTCCTTTGAAAAGCGGTTTGAAACAGATACTCCCTTTAATCATCTTTTGACGATTTTGGAAAGCGTCTTTTCACAACCCTGACAACATTTTTTCTATTGAAAGTTTTTTTTCACCCCACCACCAGTCAGACTGACAATTTTTTTTCACCACCTCATGCGCAGCGGCCCAGACACCATTGGGATAAAATCCGAATACAGCTTTAATAACAGACACATAGAATAAAAAAGCACTCCATCCCCTTTCCCGGCATACAATCTGCAAAATTCAGGGAGACACCGGGACGCGACGTGAGATCCCGGAAAACTGAAGATCATATATGATGGCGCTGATAAGCCATCCTTTGTACAGGAGTTTAAGAAAGTGAAGGAAAGTACCATCGAAAAACCCTTTGATCCGCTTGTATTCTGGGTCTCTGCATCTGTTACCGTTCTTTTTGTTCTCTGGTCCGTTCTTTTCCCCGAAAACATGACCACAGTGATCAACGCCGTTTTCAGCTGGACCACCACCCAGTGGGGCTGGCTCTACTTATTGACCGTTGTTTTACTCGTGGGCGGCTGTTTCATGCTCATGGGCAACAAATACGGAGGCATGAAGCTCGGCCTCCCCGACGACAAGCCGGAGTTCTCAAACTTTTCCTGGTTCGCCATGCTCTTCGGCTCCGCCATTGCCGCCGGTATCGTGTTCTGGGGGCCTGCGGAACCGGCCTACCATTATATGAGCCCCCCGCCCTACTTCGGCGGTGAGGCCCTGACACCCCAGACCGGCGCCAACGCCATGACCTACTCTTTCTTTCACTGGGGACTTTCCGCCTGGTCCATTTACGCCATGCTGACCATCGCCCTGGCCCATGCCTGCTTCACCCAGGGGCTTCCCCTGCGGTTCTCCTCCGCCTTTTACTATGTGATCGGCGATAAGATCCACGGCACCTGGGGTAAGGTCCTCGACATCTTCGCCGTATTCGCCACCCTGGGCGGTCTGGCCACCACCACCGGTTTTGTAGCCCTTCAGCTCTCCGCCGGTCTGAAATACCAGTACGGCCTGGCCCTGGGAGACAGCTCCACCTATATGATCATCGGTGTCCTCACCGCCATCTTCACCGTCTCCGTTTACACCGGTATTGAAAAGGGTGTTAAGCTCATCGGTGACGTGAATATGTGGGTATTTGTGGCCGTCTGGTTTTTTGTCCTGGTATTCGGCCCCACCATCTTCCTCATCAACCTGACCACCAACTCCATCGGCCAGTATCTGCTGCACTTCATCCCCATGAGCCTGTTCACAGGCCCCGGATATGAAGGCAACTGGATCGGCTCCTGGACGGTGTTCTACTGGGCCTGGTGGATGAGCTGGGCCCCCTTTGTGGCCGTATTCATCGCCCGTATTTCCAAGGGCAGAACCATTCGTGAAACCGTGGCGGCCAGCCTGATCCTCCCCAGCCTGGGGAACTTTCTCTGGTACGGGGTTGTAGGTGGCGCAGGTATCCACTATGATGTCACCAAAACCCTGAACGAACACGGTGTGGAAAGCGCCATCTTCGCCATTGCCCAGAACCTGCCCATGACAGGCATCCTGGCCGTGGCCCTGATCTTTCTCATCGGCACCTTTTTTCTGACCAGCGCCAACTCCGCAGCCATCTCCCTGGCCATGTTCGTATCCGGCCATGAGAACCCGGGCCGGAACCTGAGGGCCTTCTGGGGTATTGCCCTGGGCGCGGTGGCAGCCGTACTTGCCGGCGGCGGCAGCCTGAAGGCCATTCAGACCGCCTCCATTGCCACGGCATTCCCGCTGATGTTCCTCCTCCTGCTGGTGCTTTACGGAACCTTCAGGGGACTGAACCAGTACAAGCGTGACCACGAAAACAAATAGAAGACCCGCCCGGGAGGCATTCCTCCCGGGTTTACCCCCCACATCGAAGGGATGATCCCCAGGGATTGTCCGAAGGAGAAAAGACTATGTATGACCGCATGCAGGAACTGACTACCCAGCAGATGG
>JAKSBB010000498.1 GCA_022361315.1 Desulfobacterales bacterium | reverse complement strand
GTGGCTGCCTTTAAAACCGCCACGGTGGTCAAACGGCTACCAAAAACAAGATCAGGCAAGATATTGAGAGGGACCATGCGGTCCATTGCAGATAAAAAGGAGTACAAAGTACCTGCAACCATTGATGACTATACCATCCTGGATGAAATCGAAGATTCGTTAGGCAAGATCGGGTATGGAAACAAAGCGTAAGCGGTTTATAAGCAATAACCTACTGGGAAAGGGGGTGGTTTCATATGTGCTGATTATCCGCACGATAATCAAACTTTAAATCCGATCAACCCAATTAAAAGGTGTAAACAGGAGGAAACATAGTATGGATCCAAAAATGTGGGTATACGTCCTTTTAGGACTGTACATTATTTACTGCTTCTGGTGGGGCCTGAGAGGCTTTTTTACTGAAAAGAAAGCTTCCGGCTACGCCATTGCCGGTCGCTCCATTCCTTTTATTGCATTCTTGATGGCGGCAACCGCCGCCTCCTTTTCCGGTTGGACATTCGTCGGGCATCCAGGTTTGATCTGGAAAGCGGGGCTTGTATATGCCTTTGCCTCTTTTTACGTATTAACCATACCCATCACCGGTGCCTTTTTTGCCAAAAGAAACTGGCTCCTGGGTAAACGCTACGGGTTCATTACCCCCGGCGACATGTTTGCCTACTACTATAACAATGAGGCGGTCCGGTGGCTGACCGTTATCGCCGCATTCCTTTACTCCATCTTCTACTCCGGCCTTCAGCTCATCGCTGCGGCCAAGCTGTTTTACTGGGTTGCCGGCGTTCCCCAGACAGCAGGCCTGATTTTCATGGCCTTCATCGTCTGGTTCTACGTCGTTACCGGCGGCCTCAAGGCCAGTACCTGGGTCGGCGTACTCCAGTTCTGTCTGCTGGTTGGCGGTATCTGCCTCCTGGGCTGGTACACCATTACCTCCCCGCTGTTCGGCGGATGGTCCGGTTTCGTACAGTCCATGGGCGGTCTTGAGCAGAAGTATATGCAGGTACCGGGGCTGATCCACTTCGGTCTGGGTACAGGCGGCTGGACAGCGGTGATGATTCTGACCTACATGTTTGCCCTCATGGGCATTCAGTCCTCCCCCGCCTTTACCCTGTGGAACTTCGGTCTTGCCTCTCCCAAGCCTCTGGCCTGGCAACAGGTGTTCATGTCCACCTTCGTGGTTGGCCTGGCACTTTTCTTCTTCACCGCCTTCCAGGGTATCGGTGCAAGAATCCTGATGATGGCCGGCGAGCTGGCGCCCAAGGTTGACGGGGACGTTGTTCCCATGCTCATGACCAAATTCTTACCTGGCCCGGCCCTCGGCCTGGTGTTCCTCGGGGCCATCGCAGCCATACATTCCACGGCGGCTCCCTACATCGGTACCGGCGGTACCATTATCCAGAGGGACGTCTGGTGGCGGTATGTCAGAAAACAGGGCGGCTCCCATTCCGAGCAGATCTGGACCAACCGGATCTTTGCCACGATTCTTGCGGTTGCTGCGGTTGTGGTGTCTTTGACCTCCTCCGACGCCATCGTTATGATCGGCGGGTTTGCCACGGCTTTCGGTACCATTATGTACCTCTGCCTTCTGGGTGTACACTGGGGGTTCAGATATCCAAGCGTCGGTGTCGTACTCGGTCTGCTGGCTGCCATCGCAGCCTGTTTCGTGACCTACTACATCTGGAAGTATCCCCTGTCCATCCATACGGCGGGTTGGGGTATCTTCACCGGTCTCGCGGTGGCCTATCTCTGCCGCGGTCTTGGTATAAAGGACAGCGAAGAAACCCAGGCACGTCAGAAAGAAGTGAGAGAATGGCTGGATTCTGTTGACGGGCCCACTGAGAACGGTAAGAAATGGCGTGCACGGATGAAGATCATCGTTCCCTTATGGTATCTTCTGGCACTGGGACCCGGTGTTCTCATCGGCAACTCCGCCTTTTCATTCTGCGGATTCCCTGCCATCTGGTCCTGGCAGATCGTCTGGTGGATTCTCGGTATTGTCATGATGTGGGGCCTCTGCTTTAAAGCGGAGATGTCCACCACGTCAGAAGAACAGATCCGTCGTGCAGATACGGAAACCCTGGACGTTACCAAGGAAGCCGATTAATTCGGTTTGACAGAACCTATCCTTCAACATAAGGAGATGATATTATGGCACTTGAAGATAAATATCTCATTGCAACCCTTATATTCTGCGTCCTCTTCGTGGCCTCATTTGGCTGGGGATGGTGGGGATAAGTCAATAATCCCCTGACATAAACCTATAATAAGAGAAGAATTCCGGGCCTGGCCCCGGAATTCTTCTTTTGCATTTATACATGACCCAAACCAACCGATTCTGGAAATTTGTTCTGCTGAGTCTGACCGGAATTCTCATCGCCACTGCATTGCTTTTGTTTCTGATATGGCGGAATCTTGATCCGGAACAGACCCGTGTTCTATATCAGATCTGCCAGGAAAACATTTATACCCTTCTGGGATTAAGCTTTTTAATCTTTGGCTCCCTATGGGTGGTGTTTGATATTACCTATAACCGGTATATTCTGCCGCTG
Source organism: Desulfobacterales bacterium (assembly GCA_022361315.1). Next base: position 12,480 of record JAKSBB010000498.1, on the reverse strand, counting down.
AAGCGCATGGCCGCGGAAGCCGGTATGATATACAATTCAAATCCCTCTCACCGTATTACCGTCCGCGGAAGCCGTGATATTCGTGAAATGGCACGAATTATCAATGACTTTGCCGAGATGTTTGAAAATCTGAACAAAACCATCACCGAACAGATTCTGACGGCCAGAAAAGAGACAGAAAAAGAAAGAAATCTTCTGGCTGCCATTATGAGTGAACTCCCCCAGGGGATTGTGGTCTGCAATAAAAACGGACGGATTATCCTGTTTAATTCCCTGGCCAAAAAATTGTTCACCCCGGATCCGGCCTCAGGATCTTCAGAGTTATTTCTTGGATTGGGCCGCTCTATCTTCCATCTGATGGATAAGGCATTGATCACCCATGCCATGGATGAAATTGTTGAACAAATGAATACGCCGGACACCTCAATCGGCTCCTTTTTTATTACCCCGATTGCCTCCGGTCTGCTCATCAGCGCCGAAGCGATACCTGTGCTTGATAATGACCGCCGAATGACGGGATTTATTCTTACCTTTAAGGATGTTTCCGAGCGTATTGAAAAATACCAGACGGTGAACAACAGTCTGAAAAAATTCCGGGAAATCATTTGTACAAAACAACCGCCTTCACCGGAGTCTCTGATGTCATCATTTGATAAGATGGCCGGGCTCATAAAAAACAAAACATTCTCAAGTCTGCCACTGACTACGATTCCCTTGCACACCTTTCTGCCCATGATCCAGAAAAAAACCGCCTTTCAATTGGATATCAGGATAAATATCTACCCTTCGCCAAACCCTATCCGCATGCTGGCTGACACCTATTCCATCACTCTGGTATTTTTGTCCCTGTTTAAAGCGGTTTCCACCGACAACGGTTTGGCAGAATTTGACTTAAATGTATCGGAGGAGAAGAATCTAATCCGTTTTCACATATCCTGGGATGGCCCTTCCTGTTCCATGGACGCCATTGACACCATAATCAGATCGCGTTTGAACGGGCTGCCCAGCCTCGGGTACATATTAAAGTTTAACAACGCACGCCTGATACCCCTCAGCAGAGGAAACAGGAATTGTACCGGATTGGACCTTCGCTTCCAGGCGGGCAAACCCACAGGTTCCGTTACGACCTCCAGTGCACCGGTTATTTCGAATTCCAGACCTGAGTATTATGATTTCAACCTCTTTGACATTATAGACCCTTCAGGTAGTTTTCTGGACACCCCGTTAAAAAAACTGACCTTTACCGTATTTGATACCGAAACAACCGGATTAAACACGGAAACAGATGAAATTGTCTCCATAGGTGCTGTTCGGATTGTTAATCAACGAATTGTTTACCAGGACGCCTTTGAGGAACTGGTGAACCCGGAACGTGATATTCCCATCGCCGCATATAAAATCCATGGTATCAGTTATGAGATGGTCAGGGAGAAACCCACAATAGGGACTGTGATACCGGCCTTTAAAACCTTTACGTCAAATACGGTACTTTTGGGCCATAACCTTGCCTTTGACATGAAGATGATAAAGATAAAAGAGCCCCTTACCGGTATCCGCTTTGAAAATCCGGTTCTGGATACGCTGCTTCTCTCCGCCGTTCTCCATCCCGTACACCAGCAGCACGATCTTGAAAATATCGCCCGTAGACTCGGGGTAAACGTTCTGGGCCGCCATACCGCACTGGGAGATGCAATAACGACGGCTGAGATCTTTCTCAAACTGCTGCCCATACTTAACAGCAATGGTATACTGACCTTGAATGACGCCCTGAAAGCGTCAAAAAAGACATATTATGCAAGATTAAAATACTGACCGGCTATTGATCCCAACCCGGGTCAATGATAGAGGTGAATAACACCTATAGCACTTATTCAGGAGGAATTGTCCATGAAAAACCCCTGGGTCACACTTGCAGGTATCTGTTCTCTGGTTTTCGGCATTGTCATCTTTAGCGTTATCTTCGGTGGATACAGCAGTCTGTTACGCTCGCAAAACCGAATTCACGCGGTGAAAAACCAACTGGTCATGCAATGCCGTGAGCAATTGGACTTTACCGAAGCGATTCCGCAACCATTGGCTGCATCCCTCACATCTGAAACCAGTACAAGACTCAATGATGCCGTCCGGCAAATTGATGGACTACTCAGTGCCATTGAGAGTACCGAAGATCCGTTGGATCCGGATCTGGTCGCAGCGTTTGAGGCCGGTCAGGTGGCGTTGAATCAGGCCATCGCCGGGGTTGCAGAACAATTCGATTCGGAAAAGGAGACATCAGGCGATTCCGCGTTCCGGAAAAGATCCAGGGAACTTGAGTTGGCCGTATTTATCATGAGTAAACGATACAATAAGGAAGCCCGGTATTTTAATACAAGAACCACCGTTTTTCCGGGCTTTTTAATTGCACGGCTCTTTGACCTGGATCATAAAAAATTTCCTGAAATTGATGTTCAGCAACTGGCACCTTCTGAAGAAAAGAGGACGGCCAGTGCAACCTGAAGTCCCTGGCAATCTGGGGCTTCCCTTTTCGGCACTCTCTACCGAGGATGAGCGGCGGCTTGTTGACAGTCTCGCATTTGTCACCCTCCCCAAGGGGCGTGTCATCTACACCCAGGAGATCAGCAGGGTGGCGGAGATTCACATTATCACCCGGGGACAGTTGTCATACTGTTTTTATCGCGGTGCGGAAAAGATTTTGAGCGGTACATTAGCCGCCAACGATATCTTCGGCGGACTCTCGGTTCTGTTCAACGATCACATGGCCGTTCACACCCTTATTGCTTCTGAGGAGTGCCGGTGCCTGGTATTGGACACGGATCTTTTTCTGGACCTCAGCCGATCCAACCCCGCCTTTTTTGATTATTTCGCCCTGAGACTGGGGCGGTGTATGAAGGATAAGGCGTTCGCTGACGTACTGGCACGAAGAAACCTTGACAAAAGGCTGAACCTGCCCTTTTTTAATCAGCCGGTGTCTGCCATATTCAGGGCCAACATAACCACCTGTGCCGAATCGGCCACTGTTCATGACGCTGCTGCCAAAATGACCCGGCAGAATGCCAATGCCATTTTGGTTAAAACCAAGGCCAAACAAATCCGGGGTATTGTATCGGATTCGGATATCCGCAACCGGGCTGTGGTCGGGAAATTATCCCTGTCTACACCGGTATCGGATATCTTATCCACACCGGTGATCTCCATCTCTTCAGATGCCCAGGTGTTTGAAGCCATGCTGACCATGGTAAAAGAGGACAAGCGTCACCTGGCCGTGACCGGTAAATCCGGAGACATCTCCGGCATTATCAGCGAAAAGGACCTCATCGATGCCCAGAGCCGGTCTACTTTTTTGCTCATCAAAGCCATCCGGTCGGCCAGACGGATGAAAGACCTTGAAAACATCCATGACCGCATGGAAAGAATGCTTCTCGACCCCATTGGAAACGGTGCCAATGCCGATTACATCACCCAGCTGATAACCACCTTCTCCGATGCCATTATAGACAGGGTCATCTCTTTTTCAATAGAACGGTCAGGACCGCCGCCCTGTAAATTCGTATTTCTGACCATGGGGTCTGAGGGCCGCGGGGAGCAGACCCTTATTTCCGACCAGGATAACGCCATTATTTTTGAGGATATTAAAGATGAGGCCAGTGCTGAATCCGCAAAGGTTTATTTTGACACCCTTGCCAAACGGATATGCTCCCGTCTGGACAGGGCCGGTTATCGCTTCTGTGAGGGAGATAATATGGCCCAGAATCCGGCGTGGTGCCAACCTTTACGTGTCTGGAAAACCAAATTTAAAACCTGGATCCGGGCCGCTTCCCCGGAGGATCTTCTCCACTCCAGTATTTTTTTTGATTTCAGGGCAACCTGGGGAGATATAAGCCTTGCCCAGGAACTTAAGTCATACCTCTTGACAGCCATCGGCAGTTGGTCCGGGTTTCTTCGTAATATGACGGAAAACGCCGTATATTTTAAACCGCCCTTGGGGCTTTTCGGGAAATTTCTGGTGGAGACCAAAGGAGAGTACAAGGACGCCCTGGATATCAAACTCGCCATGTTGCCCATCATTGATTTTGCACGGATCTACGCCCTTCAGAACGGCATCCAGCAGACCAACACACTTACCCGTTTATTCCGGCTTTATACCCGTCATGCATTGACCTCCAGAGAATATACGGATATTGTGCAGACCTATAATTTCTTAATGGGCCTCAGATTCCGTCGGCAAATCACAGCCGTAATGGACGAAGCTGCAACCCCGGACAACTATATTTATCCCGGAAATCTTTCCAGCCTTGACCAGATTATGCTAAAAGAAACCTTCAAACTGATTGAAAAGCTACAGCAGAAACTGAATATTGAATTCACCGGGGTCGTTTGATATTGACGGGTCCGTACTTAAAAAACCGTAAATTAGATTTACAAGGGGCGTCTGATATTGACAAGCCCCAGATTAAAAGAGTTGTCTGACATGAGCCGAACCCATTATTTCGGTGCCCATTTCTCCGTTGCAGGCGGACTTGAAAATGCACTTTACACTGCCCGTAAATTAGATTGTGACGCGGTCCAGATTTTTACTAAAAATGCACGTTCCTGGAAGGATCCTAATCTGACCGAGGAACAGGTGGGCAGGTTTCGGAATGCGAAAAAGGAAACCGCCATCCACCTGATCTTTTCCCATTGTACGTACCTCATCAATATCGCCTCCAAAGAGCCTGAGAAACTTGAAAAATCCATTTCTGCACTCCTGGCAGAAATGGAGCGGTCCGGTTTACTTGGTCTGACAGGGGTTGTGCTTCATCCCGGTGCACATTTGGGCCGGGGAACAGACGCCGGGCTTGAAACGGCTCGCCAAAGTCTCAATTCGGTGTTGTCCCTGGACGACGGCACATTTCCTGAACTCTTGATTGAGACAACCGCAGGGGCAGGCACCTGCCTGGGCAGCCGGTTCGAGGAAATCGGTCAATTGATTCAAAGCCTTGACCGGCCCCAGGCGGTGGGTGTCTGTCTGGACACCAGCCACGTCTTTGCAGCCGGATATGACCTGCGGTCCCCCTCAGCTCTGAACGCCACCTTAGATGAGTTTCACCGCCATATTGATATTCAACGTCTTCGGCTTATTCATGCCAATGATTCCATTCCGCCTCTGGGAAGTCGAAAAGACCGCCACACCCATATCGGGAACGGTGAAATCGGCACCACCGGTTTCAGTGCCATTTTGACCGACGACAGACTCAAGTCCCTTCCTGTTATTCTGGAAACCCCCAAAGAAGAAGCGGGCGCAGATATGGACGAAATTAATTTGAAGAAGCTTAAGGCGCTTGCACTTTGGCCATAACCAATTCCCTTGCCTCGCTAAACCACATTGACAACCCCCGGCAAATTTAATACCATTAATCAACCCGCATCGTAACCTGAAAATTCGCCTAAATCGGAGACGGTATGAACAATCCCAAAAAACAGTACTCAAAAAGCGAGACATTGTCATTTGCCGCGGAATCCCCGCAAGAAGGACAGCCTTCGCCGAATAAAAGCTTTAAGCTGTTGATTGTGGATGATGAAAATGAAATCCATGTGATGACGAAGCTGGTTCTCAATGATTATCAATACCAGGAGTACGGCCTGGAGTTTATCTCCGCTTTTTCCGGTGCTGAAGCCAAAAAAGTGATTCAGGACACCCCCGACATTGCCTGTTGCCTTCTGGACGTTGTGATGGAAACCAAAGATGCCGGGCTGGAGGTGGCCAGGTTCATCCGGGAAGAACTCAATAATACGAAAATACGCATCGTTCTGAGAACGGGACAACCGGGGAAAGCCCCGGAAAAAGATGTCATACTCAACTACGATATCAACGATTATAAAGAAAAAACCGAGCTGACAAATCAGAAGCTGTTCACCACCATCACCACGGCCCTTCGCTCTTATATTCATCTGGTGGAACTGGAAGAGAAAAATAAAGAAATTCAGTCTAAAAATATCCGTCTGAACGAGGAAATCGCCCGCAGAATTGTTGCCGAATCTAATCTGACCAAGTACAACAGAAGCCTTGAGCGAATGATTGAAAGCAAAACCCAGAGGCTAAAAGAAGCCCTGAGCACGCTGGAAGCCACTGAAAAGCAATTGATGGTAACCCAGAAGGCCGCCATTGTTTCCGATCTATCCGCCGCATCTCTGGACTCCCTGACCTCTTCCAATGAAATGATCAGGGGCAATCTGTCGAAGATGACCCTGTACCGTCAGCAAATTACTTTCCTGCTGGAAAAGTATAACACCCTGGAAGCCATAATTACCTCACACCAGGGTACACGTCAGGAACTCGAAGAGGCCGCCCGGGCTCAGTCCCTTGAAATCGAAGCCTATAAGTCGGAGATAGACCTGGATACGATTCTGGAAAAATATCCGAAAATTATTCAGGACTCCATTGAAGGGATCCAGAAGATCGCAGATGCCATCAACGACATCAAACTCTTTGTCGCCATTAATGATGAACCCCATAAATCCATAGATCTCAACACACTTGTCAGAGAAATTTCCGGCAAACTGACCTATGAAAATCAACGGATTGATATCCAACTTGATCTTCAGGATATTCCAAAGGTCACCCTGCCGGAACATAGTATCAGTCAAGCCTTTGAGGCCGTTGTAGATAATGCATTCAAGGCGGTTACCACCCAGGGAATTATATCCATATCAAGCCGGTATGAGGATCCCTGGATCTCCATCACCGTCAGTGACATCGGTGTGGGAATTCCCCAGGAGGCCATTGAAAAAATCTTTACCCCCTATTATACCGGATGGCAGAATGGGCATAAGGGACTCGGGCTTTCCTTTGCAAAAAGCACCATATTAAGTTGTGGTGGAGATATTAAAGTGACCAGTACGGCCACCGAAGGAACGACAGTGGTGATCTACCTGCCCAGCCAGACGCCTTCTCCGGAGATTCAACCGAGACTCTAATTTTTCAACATCAGGTTCGGGTTTTACAGCCGGAATGGTTTACCGCAGTGGTCGCAGGAACTGACGGCCTGAACCTGTCGACAGTGCACGCATTTATCAACGAGATATTTTTCTTTACCCTGGGATTTGCCGCATTCGCAACAGGTCCAGTCTTTCTTTGTGGACACCAGTTTAAAGCAGTGGGGACATTTGATAGGCACCCGCCTGAAAATCAGGAATGAAATCCCGGCCAGCATAAAAAATGGGCCCATGAGCTTGAACTGGGGGCTGGATGCAAATTGATCCAACTCTGATGCCCCGGTTAAAATTATGTATAAAAGGAATGCAATGGAGGTGACGGCGAGAAATTTAAATCTAAAATGGAAAAACACGGCCTTCTCAGGGGAATTATCCATGGATTTGGGTCCTCCGGTGTTTATATGAGATTCATTTCATGCCAGATGCAATGTCCCTATCTTGTTCAGAAAGCAACCAGGAAGTCAATCTTCTTTTCCACAGGGGCCACCCTTTGTCAGTTATATATGAAGGCCGGGGGTCATCTTGTTCTCCAAATCAAGACGCAGTTCTTCGAAAGACGCCCCCTCCCGGTCCAGGTAAACCGGAGAATCAAACCGGATTTTAACCTTTGAAAACGGCCGGGGCAGCATGAACCGGTCCCAAGAGTTAAAAAACCAGGGGTTGTCTGACTCGGTGTAGAAGGGAACGATGACTGCGTTTGTATCCATGGCCATTTTAATGATGCCGGGCTTTATTTTCCCGATGGGGCCTCTGGGGCCATCCAGGATATGGGCACCGAATCCGTACTCACGGATATGGTCGATCATGGCATCCATGGCCTGCTTTCCTCCCCTGGAAGAGGATCCTCTCGGCGTATGCCAGCCTGTCCGGTTTGCAACGCCGGATATCAGATCTCCGTCACGGCTCTGGCTGATCATCAGCCCGGGATTTAAATTTGAATAGGTTTTAAAATGACGTATGGCAGAAAAAAACTGCTGATGCCAGGTACAGAGAATCACTGTTTTTCCTTCGGCCAGAAGTTGCCTGAAGCGCTCCTCGTTTTCTACCTTCAACCGAAATGTTTTGGAGTAACACCGAATCAGGTAATAGGCAAAAAAGATAAATCCTCTGGTATAAATAAGAAACTTCAGGCGTTTAAACATAAGTGGTCTCCTAAATTGACAAAGACCTGAAATCTACCAGATTACCACCGGAAATCAAGGTGAAAGATGTTTGCAGCCCAATCCTCCCGCCCTTATTTAAGTTTAAACAGGGTTTTTACCCGTTGGTTTTCTGTATCCGTTTCTTCCGTTGGTGCCGGTTTATGGATAAAAATTCGGCCGGGATCAACCTTGCCGGTAACCACAAGGTAGTCTCGCACGGTATCGCACCGTTGACGGGCAAGGGCTTCTAAATCAGCTTCCGGAATAGATAAGGCCGTAATGAGCAGTTTTTCTTTTTCATCGGTGGTGATGGCCATTTCGTTTCCTGCGGCATCTTTGGGTTTTGGAAATGCGGCCGCGGTATATGCCGCAGCAACAGCTGCGTCTCTCTGTTCGGGGGTGATAATGTCCAAATTGATATTATCCGGCGACCCCGAACCGGATAAATGGCTGGCCAGCATTTCTTTAAACCGTTGTTGACGCAATTGTGTATCGTCCTGAATCGGATCAAACCGCCCGAGAATTTCAAGGGAAATTTGGGGTTTGTCCACCAACAGGGCTGTCAGTTGCTCAAGATTTTCCTTTGCCCCGTCATCCAGATGATGGCTGCCCGGGCTGAAGGCAACCGCCCCAAGCTCTTCCCCGCCAAATCCCATAAGGTTGCCTAAAATTTTAAACGGGGCTTTCACAATGCTGAACATCAGGTTAGACACCGTTTTAAAAATGACACCGCCGTAACTGAATTCAGGGTCACTGAGATCACCGCTGACCGGCACGTCCAGATCAATTTCACCCCTGGAATTTTTCAGAAGGGAAATGGCCAGTTCCACGGGCAGACTGGTGGCGTCCTCACTTTCCACCCGTTGTCCAAGGGTAAACTGGTCGAAAAAGATGCGATTGGAAGAATCCAGAGACGTTCCGTTTATCTTGTATTGGAGTTCGAGAATCAGCTTACCCTTTTCAATTTCATAGCCCAGGTATTTTTTGGCATAGGCGTTGAACTGGGGAAGTTCAATATTCTTGAATGACACCCCCAGATCCACGGCAGGTGTCTGTTTAAGTGGATCAATGGTACCTGAAATATCAAGGGGGGAGTGGGTTCCGTGGAGCCCTTTGAGGCGGACAGATGCGGGTTTGTCACCCCGGGAGGACAGCCCGGTGACGCTGCCGGCAATATCCGTCATATTGGCCGTATAATTTGGCGTTGTCAGGTAATCCGCAAAATTAACGTGTCCCCCCTGGATGGTAAGGGTGTCGATTGACACCTCAGGCAACGCCGCTTTTTCAGTCTCCGCCACCCTCTCTTTAGTGTGGATCGGCTCATTTTTAACGATAATATCACTGATGTTCAGCCGTCCTTCCTTTGATAAAACGGCCCTGTTATAAAAATCAGACAGGGAGACTTCCCTGATACGCACCTTTAAGGGAAATACGGAAACGTCCATGCCACCAAGATAAAATGATTTGAATTTGAAAAAATCATTACCCGTGGCTTTATTTTTGGAAATAAAGTCGTTTATACCCGCCTCTCCCAGAAAGGTCACGGTTGGCTTCTTTTTATTCCCCCAGTCCAATAATAGATTTCCTTTTGACTGGAGGTGGCCATCTTCGATGCTGATATTCAGATGATCGGTAAAATAAGGCTGAACCGCCTTAAGATTAACCTTGTTAAATAAAATACGCATATCCGCTTTTGAGTCCGGGATATCCATTGTACCGTCTACAACCAGTTTGCCTCCGGTTTTCAATGTCATATCTGCTGAAAAGCTACCCTTTGGATTGTTCTCCGTACCAAAAGGGTTTGCACGTAACCGGATATCCGACACTTTCATGTTTATCGGTTCCGTGTGCATCTCGTCGGTAAAGCCGATGGTATAATCATCCACGGTGATTTGACCGAGTTTTATATCCCAGGCAGGTGATGTCTGAGGGGCAGCACTCGAAGGTTTGCTGTCCTCATCTTTCCTGTTCAAAACAGGAAGCGACAGGATCGTCTGTAGAATATTGATTTTACCGGCATTGTCCCGGAGGGCTTGTATCCGGCCCTGATCCGTGGTTACCGATCCGATCATCAATTGTTTATCATCCAGGCTGAATCCAATATCGGAAATTCCTAAACTTCCCAATTGAACCGCAGGTGTGTCGTTTGTTTGATCACTTAAACGAATGTCCGAAATATTTAATTTCCCACCGTGTAATCCGCCGGCCGGTGTACCCTCATTCAGGACGAACCGGTAGTCCGATCCCACATCCAAACGGCCCACGCCAATCGCGTCACCGATAAAAGGTGTATAATATGCCTTCAGTCGTTCAGGTAAAATACCCCCTACACCGATTTTTCCTTCGAGACTTATGTCGGGTCCTGATTGTGAAACAGCCACACTGGCATTCCCCTCAAGATTAAAATTTTCAATGGCTTCACTGACGGCGCTTAAGGCATATGAAAAGGTCAGTTTTTCATTGGCCCTGAGGTCACGGACAACCAGTCCGGTATGTTTAACCGTCGCCCCAAATGCCGGGGTAACGGCATTGTCCAGAAAGTTGAGGGTGGCATTTTTAATTTCGGCCCGGGCAATATCAACAGGAATAGGAGAAATACCCTTTCGGGTGATATCTTTGCCCGAAGTTTCAGTCGTTTTGTTTGAAGCGGCCAGCACGGTTAAGGGCAGGAGAGCGCCGTTGGTGGTTCTTTCCAGATGAAATTCAGCATTGTCCACGGATATGTTGCCGATTTTAATCCCCTCTGAAAGCAGATCTTCAACTGCAGGTTCCACGAGCAGTCCGGGAATTGAGATTAGCGGTTGCACCTCTTCACCACCCTGCGGCAGCATTCCTGCAGAAACGTCGTGGAGATTCACAGTCCCGCTAATGGCTATCCGGGGTAAACCGGATTCACGTTCCTCATAATCCATTGCCAGCCGGGTTTCAAGTTGGCCCGGAGACGAAATGATCAGGCCGGCCGGTATCGGCAGATATGGGAAATAGTTTCCCAGCGCCAGGCTACTGATATTCAGTTCAACATTTGCAGACCGCTTGTGGGCAAAGGGTTGACCATTCAATTGAAGAGATATATTCCCACCGTTGAATGTGAATCCCAGCATTGCTTCAATCGGGATACTGCGTTCCTTGGGTATACTCGAAAGAATGGGCACATCAAGGGATATGGCATCGATGCGGTGTTCGAGGTCTGCAACACGGTCTTTAAACAGGATGCGCCCATTGCTCAGTTTAACGTTGGACACCCTTAAAGGTATTCCCTCCTTACTTTCCGCATCAGCGGACGCCTTCGGTGTGCCGTCTGAGAATCGTTGGATGATATCAGTAATATTAAATGAATTGTCCCGGTGCCGTTCCAATCGGAAATGAGGGCTGTCCATTTCCACCTGGGTAACCGTTGGGCAGAACGTAAAAATTGATGAGGCCGCCAGATTCACCTGTAGAGACGCCACTGAAAAAAGGGGGGCAGGTTTGCCGTTTTCCTCATCTCCTGAGGTGTCAGGTAAGGAAGCAATGGTGAGCCCTTCAATCCCACCTGCCAGTGTCCAGGGATTAAAGTGGACATTGGACACATGTACCGGTCTGCCGATTTTTTCTCCCAAGCGCGAATTGATGAACCATTTCGCCGTTATGGGAACAATGAAAAATCCGGTAAGCGTGTATAAAACGGCTGCTACGGCAATACCGATACCGATCCGTTTAAGAATTAATTTCTTATCCATATTATCCTCCGGCTGTATTCTCAGTGGTCGTATAATTTAGGGGCAGTTTAAATCAACCCGGCCAACGGTCCCCCTGCCCTGCCCATCTCCCTGACGCGTTTTTCAACCTCCGGGTCCGGTTGCAGCGGGTTTGCATGAAAGGGTTTTATTCTGGCATCAATGATCATTGGTCCTCTGCATCCCCAATGCTTATGGACAATCTGTTCACCGACACCGTAGATGTCATGGGAGGGATTTGACCGCAGGAAGGTCACCCATAGAAAGTTTGCAAAATTTTTACCGGCAAAGTCCGGATCATCGGTCACAACAATCATCGGCAGGCCTTCCAGTCCCTCTACCGTTTCAAGGTGTTTCGTCAGCCTGCCGATCACCCGGGATTCTGAGGAATAGTCCGTGAACGCCGGCCCTTTGATAACAACCATGCCGGGGGCGGCCATTACGGGATCACGGAAGCCATCCGGCAGAGAAAATCCTGCCGGTAAATTGGATGACAACGCCCTTAATTTGGACCCGGCCGCAGCGAAAACAACTTTTGATCCCTCGTTCAGTCCCCGGCCTGAATAGTCCAGTGTATCCATGGTGGTCCGGGTAGTGAAGTGTATATCCCTTGAAAAATCAATTCGTTCCAGCATGTGCTGAAAAAATTC
>JAKSBB010000075.1 GCA_022361315.1 Desulfobacterales bacterium | reverse complement strand
AATGTTTAAATGTAGGACATTTAAACCGATTTGGGATAATTAATATACGAAATTCATATTGTCAAGGGATAATTCTTTTAAATCAGCGCGGAATCGGTGATGTAAACCCGTTTAAAATTCAGATGATTACAGCAGGCGGGGTGAAGTTGGTATTTAACAGTGGATATCCCAGAAGGCTTCCAGGAGTTTATCCAGTTCGTGTTCTTTTCCGATGATACGCAGGTTCGACCACTCCGCAGGGAAGAGGGATTGGTAATCCGGCCGGAGAAACCGTTCATCAAGTAATTGTGCCACCCCCCGGTCGTCGTGGCTGCGGATAAGACGGCCGGTGGCCTGGAGGACGCGGCTGAAACCCGGCATCTGGTAGGCGAAGAAAAAACCGTCCTGGCCACGGGTGTCGTAGTAACTGCGGATTTCGTTCTGTTCATGGCTGACCTGGGGCAGGCCGACCCCCACAACGATAACACCGATAAGACGGTCGCCGGTCAGGTCGATCCCCTCACCGAAGATTCCCCCCATGACGGCAAAACCTATGGTACGGCTGTCTTTGGTGAAATTGTCCAGGAAATCCGCCCGCTCCGTTTCGCTCATACCCTGGGTCTGGATCTGGATGTCGGCGGGCAGTTCTTCCGGATCAATTTCGTCCAGTACCGAGGCCATGTAGGCATAAGAGGAGAAGAAAATCAGGTAATTGCCGGGCCGGCAGGTGATGGTCCGGGTGATGATATCGGCCACGGCCTTATAATATCTGCTGCGCTGCCGGTAGGTGGTTTTAATCCGTGGGTGAACCAGGAGCCTGAAGTTCTCATCTGAAAAGGGGGAGGGCAGGGCAATGGTGTGGGGGATGAGTTTCTCGTCTGCCTCCCCGATTTCCGGTGTGATGCCCAGCAGCACCTGGGCATAGTAGGGGAAGGGGAAAAAGGTGGCGGAGAAAAGAATGGCGGTCTCGCACCGGCGGATCAGCTTTGCGAATATGGGGCTGGGGTCCATGCAAAAGAGGCGGATATCCAGGTCGGTTTCTGCATCCGATTCCAAAAGGAGGCGGTAGTTCTCCCCGAAATACCGGGTCATGTTCAGGAAGCCGTTTACCGTGTAGAAGGCATCCAGAACGGTTTCCCGCAACGGGGATTTGGGATGGCCGTCCAGCCAGATATCCGCCCGTTCCGCAAATTCGTCCAGGGTTTCCATGAAGGTGTCCGGCAGCTCAGTCAGGGCACGGAAACCTTGCGGGTGGTCGTCTTCGGCATCGATCAGGTGCCGTTTTTTCAGACGGACCATCTCCTTGTGAATGCTTACCAGTGCCCGGGACAGGCCGGCGGCGGTATCCCGCAGGATTTCCTGAACGGCCAGAATCCAGGTTTTGGACAGTTCGGCCGAGTACATGGACCGCAGGCGGTCCGGCAGGTTATGGGCCTCGTCCATGAGGAAGGTGAGGTTCTGGATGTTCCGGTCAAAGAACCGTTTTAAATATACCCTGGGATCAAAGGCGTAGTTCAGATCACAGATGATAATATCGCAGTTCAGGGACAGGTCCAGGGAAAGCTCAAAGGGGCAGATATCAAACTTGCGTGCCATCTCCTCGATGCGTGCCTGGTCAAAGTGGTCGTGGGTACCGGCATGGGCCAGGGCCCGGGCCAGTTTAACGTAATACCCCAGCGCGAAGGAACAGGTCTCCATGTCGCAGGGGATATCCGGTGTGAAGCAGGTCTTCTGCTTTGCCGTGATGGTGACGCACTTCAGTCTGGCACCGGCCCGGGCCAGATCTTTAACTGCTTTCTGGGCCACGGTGCGGCCCGGGCTTTTGGCAGTCAGGTAAAAAATCTTGTCCGTGTGCCCAAGGCCCATGGCTTTGACGGCCGGAAAGAGAGTGGCCATGGTTTTCCCGGTACCGGTGGGGGCCCGGGCAAAGAGGATTCGTCTGTGCTTCACCACTTTATAGGCCGCTTCGGCAAGGTCCCGCTGCCCGTCACGAAATCCCTCATAGGGAAAGGGCAGGGAGTCTAAGGACTGGTTGCGAATTCGTTCCCAGGCGGCCCGGGTGCCAAGCAGACCTATATATTGGGAGACCAGATCGTTAAAGAAGTCTTCCAGGGCTTCGATTCCCAAGGGGAGTTCAAAGGTTGCGGTGTCACCGTCGGAAGGTCTGGCATAGGTAAGACGTAACTCTACGGATTGCCTCTTGTGTTCCCGGGCGGCCATATACCCGTAGCATTTGAGCTGGGCCAGGTGACGGAGATCCGGATCCCGGGCCGGTACGGACGGATCTTTGCGACAGGTTTTTATTTCTTCGACGGCCAGGTGCGTATCCGTTATCAGGCATCCGTCCATGCGGCCGAAGATCTCCAGATCAAAGCTGTCGTTCGGGATTTTTATTGACACCTGTACCTCCCGTTGCCAGCCCTCGGGCCAGGTATTCTGAAGGCGGGTATGTTCCCGGATGCCCTCCATGGCGCGGTTCCTGCCGGCAAACCCTTTGGACAGGCTGTCCGGTTGGCAGACCGATGCCGCAAGATCCCGCACCGATACCCTGAATGTCGTTTTATCCGTCACAGCTGTTCGTTATACCAGGACGGTCAACACCGCGCAAATCCTATCGTAACTATCATTTAACCCTCTTTTCTCGGTTGGAAGTCCTGTTTTTCTCGGTTGAAAGTCCGGTTGCCCTTTAAATCGGGTGGCAAATCATTTATGATGAAGATCTATCCATTCACGCTTAGGATTAAATCGCATGTATGAAATTAAAACAAACACGGAGAAAAACCGTCTCTATGTCATACTTGGTGAGATTGAGACCGGTGACGGTAAACGGTTTTTTGAGGAAATTCAGGTGGCGGTGAAACAGCTTAGCCCGGGGTTTTCCGCAGTATCGGATATCAGGGAGTTTTCCTTTAAGGATCCCGAAGAAGGGAAATGGGCAGAAAAGGTTCTGCCTTTCATGGCAGATTCGGGAATGTCCGTGGTGGCCAGGGTGACCGGAGCCATCACCACCACCGCAGAGAGAACGGAGCCCAGGTTCGGCTATCGCGTGGTCATGGTGGACACCTTTGAAAATGCCGATGATGTACTGGACAGTCTGAATTCCTGACACCTTTCGAAACCGCCCCCGGGCCCGGATATTTCCATAGGGATTCTCATCTTCTCTGTGACATTTGACAAAAGCAACAGAACCTGGAAGAATCTGAAAAAAATGTTCATCCCTTGAGAATGAGCCCGGAGGCCGATAATATGAATGCTGCCATGCGGGCGGCTGAAAATCAGCCCTCCAAGGCGCGGCACTTATTGGATTTTGGAAAAAAGAGGCATGGGTAATCGGTCCGACCACATAAAGGCAGCAGAAGAGGGGAAGCACAGCATCCGGCGTTCCCCCAACTACCAGGGGCTGGTGGAAGCGGCGAACAGTATTATCCTGAGTATGGATACCCGGGGCGTGATTACCTATGTCAACCCGTTTGGCCTTTCCTTTTTCGGATTTGAACCCCAAGAGATTCTGGGGCGTTCGCCCCTGGAGACCATTGTTCCCGTAGAAACATCAGACGGTACCGAAGTCGTTGATCTGCCGGCTATCCTGAATGATCCGGGGGAATTTGCCAACAATACCAATGAGAATTGCAAAAAGGACGGTTCCCGGGTCTGGATTTCCTGGTCCAACCAGGGCATTTTCGATGCCGAAGGGGAACTGATCGAAATACTTTGTGTGGGCAACGATATCACCCGGATCAAAGCCATGGAATCCGAGTTGTTCAACCATCGCCGCAATCTGGAATCCCTGGTGAGTGAACGGACCCGGGAACTCATGGGGAGCCGGAACCGTCTCAGGGTACTCAACACCATTTCCAACTGCATTATTCAGGACAAACCCGAAGGTCATATTATCCACCAGGTGTTGTCCGAGCTTACCGACGTTTTTTCCCCGTGCGGAGCGGCTTTTATACGGGTCACACCGGGGGCCACCCTGTTGAAACTGGACTATGCAAAGGCCTCCGAAGGCCTTCCCGATCTGACTGGTACCCCCATTGACGTGGCCAATGCCCGGCCGTTTTTTAAAGAGCTTGTGACGGATTTCAAACCCCATGTGTTCAGTGATACCGAACGATCGGAAAGCAAACGGGGCCTGGACACCTTTGTTTCCAGAACCGGTGTCCGTTCAGGTATTGCGGTGCCCCTACAGCAGGGGGGCCGGTTGATGGGGTTGATTTTTCTGTACGCCCTTGAACCAAGACAATGGGAAGCATGGGAAACCGACCTGATGTCCCATGTGGGGGAAGCCCTGGCCGTGGCCATCGGTCAGCGTCAGAACCAGAATCGTCTGGTGGCGCAGGAACAATTTTTGGAGAACGTATTCGATGGTGTGGATATTGCCATCTTTGTGCTGGCGGTCAGGGAGAACGGACTTGTATTGTTCGAGAACGTGAACCAGCAATATGAGACCCTTAGAAACATTGCCCAGGGACAAGTGGCAGGGCGCTCACTGGACAGTCTGGCAAGCCGGATGGACCCGGATGCACTGGCATTGTTTAAAAAACGGGTGGAACAGAGCATCCGTGAATGCCGTAGTCTGCGGTTTATGGAGGAAACCCGGGATGACACCGGAAAACACTATTGGCTGACACGGCTGAATCCCATGACGGATGATTCCGGCAGGGTGTTCAGGATTATCGGTGCTTCCACGGATATTTCAGAGCAGAAACTGGCGGAAACCGCCCTGGTGACAAAGGAAGAACGGCTGAAGGAGGCCCAGCGCATCGCCAAGCTGGGGGATTGTGAGCGGGATATCCATACCCGCAGCCTGTCCTGTTCCGATCAGCTCTACCGGATTTTCGGCTGGTCACCGGCCGTATGCCCGGGGCACCAGGATTTTCTTGATGTCCTTCATCCGGATGACAGGGAGTATGTGGAGACCACCATCAACAATGCCGTCCGCAGCAAATCCACCTATGATATGGAATATCGCATCATCCAGACCAACGGTCAGGAACGGATTGTTAACGAAATCGGTGAGGTGGTTCTGGATGAGCTGGGAAACCCCAGTAAAATCGCCGGTATTGTTCAGGACGTCACCGAGCAGAAAAAGTTCCGGGATGAAATCGAACTGGCAAGGAAAGTCTTTGATAACGCCGTTGAAGGCGTCGTGGTTACAAGCCGGGACGGAACCATTGAATTCGTCAACAAAGGGTTTACCACCATCACCGGGTATACCGAAGCCGAAGCCATCGGTCAAAATCCCAGTCTCCTGAAATCAGACCGCCACGATCGTACATTCTACAACGAGATGTGGAAGGCCCTGGACCGTGACGGGCACTGGTCCGGAGAAATCTGGAACCGGCGCAAAAGCGGCGAGGCATATCCGGAGTGGCTGTCCATCACCGCCATCACCAACCAGAAGGGTGAAACCGTTCGGTATATGTCGGTGTTCAACGATTTGAGCGATATCCGGGAACGGGAAGAGCAGCTTAAGTTCCAGGCCAACTACGACGCGCTGACGGGACTGCCCAACCGGACCCTGCTCAGGGACCGGATTGAGATGGCGGTGCGCCGGGTGGCCCGGCGGGACCATGGCCTGGCCCTGATCTTTCTGGATATGGATAACTTCAAACATGTTAACGACACCCTGGGACATGTGAAGGGAGACCTGCTTCTCCAGCAACTGGCCGCACGTCTGCTGGACTGTGTGCGTGAACCGGATACTGTTGCCCGTTACGGGGGGGACGAGTTTATCGTTCTGATCCCGGACACCAACGAGACTGAGGTGATCATCAACATCATCGAACGTATCCGCCGCTCCCTGCAGCAGTCCTTTGTCATTGACAACAAGGAATTTTTCCTGGGGGTGAGTATCGGGGTGACCACCAGCCCCGAAGATGGTACCGACCCCGATGGCCTGATCGCCAATGCCGACATGGCCATGTACCGGTCAAAGGAAGTGGGAAAAGGGCGATATGCTTTTTTTACGCCGGAGTTGAACCAGCAGGTATCCAACAGGGTGGAACTGGAAGTGGATCTTCGTCTGGCCTTGTCTAAAAATCAGTTTTCCCTGTATTATCAGCCCAAGGTGGACATCGCCAAAAACCGTATCTGCGGTGCGGAAGCCCTGATTCGCTGGCACCATCCGGAAAAGGGGTTGGTGACGCCCCTGGAGTTTATTCCCCTTGCCGAGGAAACCGGTCTGATCAACCCCATGGGCGAGTGGATCGTGGACCAGGCCTGCGCCATGGCCAGGGAATGGTCAAAGGTGTTGAACCGGTATTTCAGCATTGCCGTGAACATTTCTTCCCGCCAGGTTCGGGATGTGGATCTTGTGGCACTCATTACCCAGAGTCTGAAGAATCATCAGATTCCGCCGGAATGCCTGGAAATTGAAATCACCGAAAGCGCTGTCATGGGCAATGTGGAAAAGGCCCAGAGTATGTTTAAGCGCCTCCATGATATGGGAATCAAGATCAGTCTGGATGACTTCGGCACCGGATTTTCATCCCTGTCATACCTGAGAAAATTCCCCATTTCCGTTCTCAAGGTGGACAAGTCCTTTATCGATGATATTCCCGAAGACAAAGGATCCATGACCATGGTGGAGACCATCATCTCCATGGCCCGTCATCTGAACCTCACCACCGTTGCCGAAGGGGTGGAAACCGAGGAGCAACTGGCCTTTCTGAAAGAAAACCAGTGCAGTCAGATTCAGGGGTATCTATTTGCAGCCCCCATGCCGGCAGATCAGTTCGTGGATTTTCTTAAAAAACACGAGTCTGCCTGATCCTAAACCTTCAGCCTTCCAAACGGATCAGTCTTACCGCATCCAGACGGAGCCTGGCGCCGGCCAGTTTCTCTGCAATATCACTGCGGGTGCTTTCCGCCGCCTGGATTTCCCGGTCTGTAATGTCCGGATTCACCGCTTTTAAAGCTTTCAGTCGTTTCGTTTCTTTGCCCAACGTGTCGGAAAGGGACGCCAGGGATGACTTCCGCATATGATCTGCGGCTTTTTCCGCCAGCGTCCGGCTGTTTTCCAGAAGCTCGGGTAAGAGCCCTGTTTTTACCGTCTCCATATCCATGAACCATGCGGGGTGGTCCGGTTCGAGACGGGTGTGAAATCCTTTAGGCAGTTCGGCGTCGGGTATAGATGTGCCGGTATGGTCCACCCGGATGTGAATGGGGGTGGTGCGGATGAAGCGCCGGGAACCGGGCACCTGGTCGATTTCAGGAATTTCAAGAACGAACAGACTTTCCAGAATAAGCCCGGGCGCTTCAGCATCACAGAGTTTGGCAACAGCGGCACAGCCTTCTCCCCGGGTGAGGAAGAAATCCATGACCTGGCCGACATAATTATGATCCCAGGTGATAAAACCGACTTCCTCCCTGGCGATGGCCGTGGCGCGGTCAAAGGTCACGATCCGGCTGCCGCCGGGAAGGGCCGGAAATTGCTCGTCCGCGATCCTGTCCACGGTGAGGGAGATGATCTGCTCTCCGGTTTTTTCCATCACGGGATCCATGTCCACCCCGTAATGATCCAGCAGGACCTCCATGAGGTGTTTAAGGGCCGGGTTGTCATCTGTTGCCCGTATTCTGCGGATGATCCGGTCTGCAGGTGCCGGTTTGAATGAGTTCAGTTCCACCAGGATATGTCTTCCCTTATCCAGTGCTTCCTGGGTTTCCCGGGTATAGGAAGCCGCGTCGCTGATCAATCCGGCCAGACTGGCTTCATTTATCTTTTGGTTTTCCCCCGTTTCCTTCATCAGCGCCGTGAGCCGGTCTTCAAACCGGGTGAATATGGCATGGAGACCGTTGATGTTTTCCCGGAACATGCCGAGCCCCTCGTCATACCACCGGGCCAGAACCTCCTGGGTACTGCCCGCCACATAGGGCACATGGATGGAGATATCGTGCTTCTGGCCGATGCGGTCTACCCTGCCGATACGCTGTTCCAGAAGTTCCGGGTTCAGCGGCAGGTCAAAGAGAAAGAGGTGGTGAACGAACTGAAAGTTCCTGCCTTCGCTTCCGATCTCCGAACAGATCAGCAGCCTGGCCCCGTCTTCTTTGGCAAACCAGGCGGCGTTGCGGTCCCGCTGGAGCAGGGTCATGGTTTCATCGAACCGTGCGGCATCAACGGCCACGTGGTGTTTCAGTCCGGATTCAACGGCTTCAGCCGTTTCAAGGGTGGCGCAGATGACCAGAATTTTGTCCGGTTTTATTTTCCGGGTCAGCTCTGCCAGGTAAATCACCCTGGGATCATTTTTCAGATCGGGCCGGGGTGTCGGGGCTGCAGTATTTTCTTTCCCGGCGAAGCCATGGGTTTGGTTGATCCCCCGGATTTGCTCCGGTGTACCGGTCAGGGCCATGGGGGATACCTTGCGTTTCGGAAAGCCTTTGATGGACTTCCGGCGGTTTCTGAAGATGGCCCGGCCCGGTCCGAAGGTATCCAGAAGTGTGTCCACAGGCTTTCCTTCATCCAGCCGTTGCGTGACTTGTTTTGCCGTGGCTTCGTATGTCTTGGCCTCTTTCAGATAGGCATCCAGATCGTAATACCGGTCGGGATCAAGGAGTTGGAGCTGGGCAAAATGGGTCTCGATACCCAGTTGTTCGGGGGTGGCAGTAAGGAGCATCAGCCCTGAGGTCTGGGTGCCGAGGCGACGCATGAATCCGTAAAACTCCGGGTCCTCGGTCATGTGATGGGCCTCGTCCAGAACCACCATATCCCACCCGGCGGAAAGGATCTGTTCGCGCCGTCTTTCGCTGTCCCGGATAAAGGACTGGCAGCAGATGCCCTGCTGGTCTCCGGAGAAAGGATTCATATCAGGCTCCGCTTCTTCAGCAGCCCGGCAGAAGTCTTCGTCAAACAACCGGAAGGTCAGGCTGAATTTCCGGTAAAACTCTATGAACCACTGGTGGACCAAGGCATCCGGCACGATGATTAAAATCCGGTTGATTTGCTCCTGAACCAGAAGCCTGTGAATAATAAGACCGGCCTCAATGGTTTTTCCAAGACCGGTTTCATCGGACAGCAGCACTCTGGGGAAAAATCTTCGGCTCACCTGGGCGGCAATGTAAAACTGATGGGGGATCAGGTCGATCTGCCCGCCTAAAAACCCCCTGGCCGGTGAGTTCTCATAATCTGCAAGTTCCGAGCGGATGTCCCGTCTGAGATCAAACAATTTGGGCTGTCCGGCCATGCCGGCCAGCAGGCGTTCCTGGGGCAGGGCGATGGAGATAAAGGGGGCCAGCCGGTCTTCGGACACCCGTTGTTTTCCGGAGATGTAGGTCATGATACCATCGTCTTCAGTGACCCGGTCAACGGTGAATTCTTCTCCGTTTACAGTTGAGATCCGGTCCCCGGGTTTGAAGGTCATCCGGCGCACCGGTGCCGCCCGCAGGCTGTATTGCCGGGTACAGTCCCCGCCGGGGAATTCAATCTTTAAGGTGCGTTTGTCGTGGAAAACAAGGATGCCCAGGCCAAGCTCGGGTTCGGCCTCGGATACCCAGCGCTGGCCGGAGGCAAATCCGGGATGGGATGCTATGGTGTTCATTTGGGTATGCCCTGTAATAATCTGGCGGGTAAAGTATATAACGGTCCGGTATCAGTGAAAAATTGGTATGTATGCCATAGATCGATACGTAAAGTCAAGGCCGGGAAAGTGACCTGGTGTGGTAGACGTTTTAGTTCTGAATCCCCCGGATAAATAGAAAAAGGATCATGCCGCATTTAAATTGTCTTTTAATTTATAGTCAAGTGAAGAAAGCAAGGAGTGATTCCATTTGCCACTCTGAGTATTTAGATACTTTTTTTATTCAACATTGTTATCAATGGATAAGATTGTTTTTGTGCCTATAGGTGTTATTGCCCAAAATTCTCCATTTTCCTTGTCAAACTTAGTAACGAAACCCTTTGAGTCTAAATTATCCAAAGTTCTTTGTATTTGAGTGGTATAGATTTTATCTTCAGCTAATGATTCAACTATTTTGTCAAAAGATCTAAATTTAAATTCCTTATTTGGTAAAGCCTTCAATACTTTAACTTCTTCTTGTTTTAGGGAAGAAATAATCTCTTCATCTAAATCAGGACTACCTTCGTATTTGTCTGTCAAAACATTTTCGAGAACGTCTTCAATGTTTGTAGTTTTGCTTTTTAGTTGATGTGTTTCTCTTATATTTCTTTCGGTGTCTTTCAGGAACTTATCACTCAACCTGTTAATAAATGCCCTAGAAGAGATAGAACCCAAAAAACAAAAACCAGCAAATATTAAAAACTCTTTCGCTTTCGTTGCGTT
>JAKSBB010000142.1 GCA_022361315.1 Desulfobacterales bacterium | reverse complement strand
CGGAAGGCGTCATTGACACGGGGCACATCCCTTCGGAAATTATCCGGTTCAACGGCCCGGAAAAGGACAGCAGCATGTCACCCGCCCAGACGGAAACCGAGGAAAAACAGGCACTGGTCTCCATCCTGGAGAAAACCGACTGGAACAAGGCCAAGGCCGCCAGGCTTCTCGGCTTCAGCCGCCCCACCCTCTACAGAAAACTGGAAAAATACGGACTTGAGCAGGACAGCTGACCTGGGCCTGCTTCCTGTTCTGTCCCCTGCTTCGGGGGGAAGCGCCTGCCCAAAGGTGTAACCCCCTTTACACCTCTGAAGTTTACACTTCTGGCAACGGCACCCCAAATGCCGGATATCCGATCCCGGGCCTGATGACCATAAAGGGCTGAACGCCTTTATTTGCAGCATCCTCCGCCTCTTTGCCACATTCGAAACCCCTGGCATGCTTCTTGATCTTCCGTCCAGTAGTATAGACGGTGCCCCGGCACCACGACCATTTAACCCAGGGATACACTTATGAGCATTGCAAATCACTTCAGGCTGGTGGACACGGATACGCTGTCCGAAATCCACGAGGCCACCTTGGACATCCTGTCCGAAACCGGTATTATATTCCAATCCGAAGAATGCCTTGAAATATTCAAACACCACGGGGCCCGGGTGGAGGGCCAGACCGTATTCATGCCCAAAGAGATGGTCAACGCGGCCATTGAATCGGCACCGGCCGAGTTCAAATGGGAAGCCCGCAATCCGGACCGGTCCGTCACCCTGGGCGCCCGCCAGGAGGGGATCCACGTCAGCCACAACAACGGCCCCATCTACATTCAGGACATCGAAAAAGGCCGGCGCCTCGGCACCATGGCCGACCTGGTCAACCTGTATAAACTTGCCCAGCACAGCGATACCTGCACCATCGTGGGGCAGATCCCGGTGGAACCGGCGGATATCACCCATCCCCTGCGGTACCTGGACATTTTTCACCGGCTGCTCCGCCATTCGGACAAGCCCCTGTTCGGCTATGTCGGCAACCGGGAAGAACTGGGGCATATGTTCGACATGATCCGGCTCTCCGTCGGCGCAGAGCCCGGGGACGACTCGGTCTTTGACAAACACCGCATTGCCGTGTCCCTGAACCCCTTGAGCCCGCTCCAGTTTGACGAGATCCCCTGCGAGACCCTGCTGGCCTTTGCCCGCCTGCGCCAGCCCGTCATGGTGCTGACCTGCGCCATGGCCGGGGTCACCAGCCCGGTGGATCCCATGGGTACGGTGGTTCTCCAGAATGCGGAAATTCTGGCCGGCCTCACCCTGGCCCAGCTCGTCAACCCGGGGACCCCCGTGGTCTACTCGCCGGCATCGGCCATCCCCAACATGCGTACGGCATCCTACATTACCGGGTCGCCCATATCCAACCTGATCAATATGGTCGGCATCCAGCTGGCCCGGGAGCTGTACAATATTCCCTCCCGGTGCATGGCCGGCCTGACCGATGCCAAGACCCCGGACTGCCAGGCCGGATATGAAACCATGCAGACCTATCTCATGCTGGCCATGGCCGGGGTCAACATGGTCAATGAATGCTACGGGATCCTGGACGCCATCATGACCGTCTCCTATGAAAAATTCATCATCGACGACGAGATCATGTCCAGGGCGGCCTGCGCCGTCAAGGGCATCTCCGGCCTGGAAGCGGACTATTCAAAAACCATCATCAATGACATCGGCCACGGCGGTTCATACCTCATGCACCCGTCCACCATGACCCACTGCCGCAGCTTCTGGACGCCTGGGATCTCCACCACGGATTCCTACGAAGCCTGGGAAAAGAAGGGCAGCATGGATGTGGTCACGGCGGCCAATGCCCGGTACAAGGAGATCCTGGCGGCCTGTCCGGACCGGGTTATCGATCCGGGCCTGGACGATCGCCTGGCCGGTTATATCCAATCTCTGAAATAAACTTTTTTATAAGGCAGATGCAGGGTGCCCGGCCGGTTCTGCGGGCACCCCTTTTTTTCACCAACAACGAGGAGGTTTAGTTGTGAAACGCAACTTGCATGCAGGTTACCTGCAGAGCGGGGGATTAAGCCTCAACATGTTTACCCAGGATGAACTCTACGAGATCCACCTGGCCACCCTGGATGTGCTCCAGCACACCGGCATCTGGTTTGAAGATGAAGAGGCGAGACAGATCCTTGGAGACAGCGGTGCCATCGTTGATTCTGAGACATGTATGGTGAAATTCCCACCCTATATGGTCGAAGATGCCATTCGTTCGGCCCCGGCAACGGTAAACCTTGCCGGAAGGGATCCCGAACGCGATTACCTTCTGGGGAACAACCGGGTGGGCTTTACCAACTTTGGTGAAGGCATATCCATTGTGGATATCGAATCCGGGATCCTGAGGGAAACCGTTAAGAGGGATGTGGAAGAGAGTGCCGTCCTGGTGGATTACCTGGATGGAATTGATGTGTATGAAAGGGCAGTGGGCGCCCATGATGTAAACCAGGATGCCCAGCCCCTGCATAATGCAGAGGCATTTTTGTCCAATACCACCAAGCATTGTTTCCACGGTGCCGGCAACGGCAAACTGATGCGCGCCGCCATTGACATGGCAGTGGCCATCCAGGGGGGTCGTGACAAATTCAGGGAACGGCCCATCATATCCTTTAACACCTGTCCCATCAGCCCCCTGAAACTGGTCCGGGACTGCACCGAGATCATCATTGAAGGGGCCAGACAGGGCGTCCTGGTCAACGTATTGACCCAGGCCCTGGCCGGCGGCTCTGCCCCGGTTACCCCTGCGGGCACCCTGGTGGTCCACAATGCCGAAGTCCTCTCCGGCATCGTGCTTGGCCAATGTGTTGAAAAAGGAACTCCCATGATGTTCGGCAGCTCCACCTGCCCACTTGACCTGCGAATGGCGACAGCAACGGTAGGGTCACCTGAATGCGGCATGATTAATGCCGGGGTGGCCGCGCTTTCCAACTACTATATGCTGCCTTCGTGGGTTGCAGGCGGATAGGCTGACTCAAAAGTACCCGACGGACAGGCTGCTCATGAGAAAACACTCACAGGTCTCCTTACAGCGTTGGCAGGTGCCAACCTGATCTACGGACTTGGAATGTTGGAATCAGGCGTCACTTTTGACTACGGTCAGCTCGTCATGGATAATGAGTTCGCACAGATGATCAAACATGTTGTCAACGGTATCCCCGTAAACGAGGATACCCTTGCAGTGGACATAATCGGCAGGGTAGGATCCCAGGGCCAGTTTATCACTGAAAAGCACACGTTTGAGAATATGAAAAAGATGTCACAGCCCAATCTCATAGACCGCAGGGTTCGGGATAAATGGGAGAGTGCCGGTGGCCAGACCATGCATGAAAAAGCCATGGACAAGGCCCGTGAGATCTTGAAGACCCACAAGCCCACGCCGCTTTCCGACGAGGTCAGATCTCAGATGAGATCCATCGTTGAAAACTGCGAAGCTGAAATTCAGGAAGAAAAGGAACGGGCAGGAAAATAAGACTTGATAGCCGTTCTCACGTCCTGCACCGGGAGTATAAAAGGTGGTGTCCCGCAAGGACACCACCTTTTATCTTTATGTCTCGGCGTCAGGCATCTCAAACGTAATTGTGAGATTGACGTAGCGTTCAAGCTGTTTTTTCTCCGCCATGGGCAGGGCACCGGGAAAGCGGTATCTTCCTGTACTGGCCACTTTAAACACAGAAGGAGAAACCCCTTTTCCCACAAGATTGTGGACAACATTTGCCGCCCGGATTGCCCCCAGTTCAAAATTGGAGGGAAATTTTGCTGTCCGGATGGGATTTTTATCTGCAAATCCGTCCACAACTATCCAGACCTTCCGGTCCTTGACCAGGGAAGAGACTTTTTTTAAGAATGGCTCGGATTCCTTCGGCACCACGGCACTGCCCGAGGCAAAAAGAATGGGACGGCGGGTTTTGAGCGTTACCATCCCGTGGATGGTCATTAATTCAAAGGAACCGGACAGGCTGAGACCTTCCACTTGGCTGAGAATCTTTTTTTCCATCCCGCTGCTGATGTCCGTGTTGTCCATCATTTCAGGGGGGGCCGGCGCTTTGGCCTTTGCAAGACAGGCTTCATAATCATGCCTCATCTTCTCAAGGGCCTTGAGCTTTTGCTTCTTATAATCCACCGACCGATACAGGTTTGACTGGACAGGATGATCCATGGCCTTCATCCTTGAAATTTTCAAATTCAGCCATTCAAGATTATAACGGACACTTTCGTACTCCTTGTCAATCAAGGCGAGATTATGCCGGAATTCGTCCACCGGATTTGCCTTCATCTCCGGCTTGCCTGCCGGGGAAGAACCGGCAAAGGCCGGCAGCATGAATAAGATAAAAAACAGGGATGATATCCAAATTACCCGGCCATGTAAAAATACGCTCATAATCAATCTCCGGTTATACGATTCGTCGTTTCAACTCTCTTTAGCGGATCTGCTGGTCACGGCTTGCAACCTCCATTGATCCGCCCCTGCCGGTTGCCAGGGGGGTCACATCCTTCCCAAGCCCCTCAGGCCACCAAACCATACCATACTTCGTAAAGTTGACTCTCAGTTCCATAGCGGCCCGGGCAATCCCGTACTCATCATGGGTAATCTCTTTGATGTCCACCCCTCTGAGCATGGTCCGCACACTTGTTTTCAGCCAGTCCTCATCGACCTTCCCATAACCTGAACTCATGTATGCATCCACATAAACGCCGCTGAGTTTTTCAGCAAACTGCCGATATCCGTCTGCAATGGCTGCCTTTTCAGCCATCAGGCGTGCCTGGCCCTTTGTCAGTGCAGCCTCCGGTTCAACCCCCTTTCCAAATACCCTGAAAGTGACCACTCTTTCAAGGTCTAATTGGCTGGGAGCCGGGCTGACCACCCCTCCGGTGGCAGAACTTTTCGTCGAATAATTGCAGCCGTAAACCGTAAAAACCAGCAGAATCAATATTGACAGGCTTCCTAATTGTTTCATCTGATACGCCTCCTTAAATTTAAAATGGGGTCTCCAATGGATGTAAAAACAAAAAAACGTCACTGAGATCAATGGAGCAGACACAGGTTAAGAGGTGTGATGTTAATAATACAATATTCGCCGGGAAATAGATCTGTGAAATTTTAAGTTTAATAAAAACTATGAAGATAAAGATACTAGAGCACCGGGAAATAGTCAAACGGAAACCTGCCTGTACAAAAGTAAGGTATTGGAATCATTAGGTCTGAAAAGTTAAATGCGTTGACCCTGCCTGCCCGGTGACCTTATATCCTTTACTGCTGCCGGGCAGATACCCGGGGTGCCGGGTATCGCCCGGTCCCTGTTTCAGGTGGACACCACATTTTCCTGACCGGGCCCACCCCGTCTCCGTTCAAATTCTTCTAAAACTTCAAGCCGGAGATGTCTCCGGTCCCAGCCATTGCGGCGCTGCCAGCCGGTGCGCTGCTCCGGATCATGTTTTGCGACTACCCGGATTCTTCGGTCGGCAATCCGCCGCCGCCCCCCTCTGTCAATCAGATAAGATGCACTCATTTAACACGTCCTCTTTATTTTTTTATCAGGTTCCCATGCGTCATCCGGTCAGACCCCATAGAGAATAAAACATGCGGATAAAAGATGTATTACAAGGATGCCGGGCAGTGGATTCTGTTTCAGGAGAGAACAGCCGTTCGGATGAAGCACTCTATAATAGTACTAAAGGCGTATCCAAATGACAAGCCTTGAAGAATCGGGCGGAGTTTTTTACTTGACATTAGGCCAATCCTTCAAAGGTTATCCATAATTATGCATAAAGGCGGCCCGGTACCCGGATGGAAAACCGGCCTGCCTTTGAGACCTTACTTTGGATCTACCCCCGGAGGATACAGCATGCTTAAAAAGGGAAAGAGATTATTTACCCGCATCATTTCGAACGCCGTGAACAACGTTGATTTTGTAAATCTGATAAATAAAATCGCCCATAGTAAAACAGGTACCCCCCACCTGGAAAGATACCGGTCCCTTCCCAAGGACTGGACAAACACAGAAGAGATAAGCGCCCTTGCCGTGGACCTGACCATGGATCAGTTGACCGGGGAAAAGGCCCCTGTGGAAAGAGGGGAGCTGGAAGATCTTATAAAGGAGATTGAAATCCGGTATGACCGCGATCTCCACATCCGGGCCGCTGCAGCGGTAAGGGTGATGTTTGACCATCTCTTTGACCATGAAAACCCCGAGCTTCCGTTTACCTCGCCTGACGGCAGGGAGCTTGAGCATGTTGAAACCCTGCGGCAGTACCGGGAACAGGGGCTTGGGGTGCTGTACCTGATCAACCATAACTCCCATCTGGATGAATTTATCTTCAACAGCCTGATGCAGGACCTGGGGCTCGGGCTGCCGGTGTTTGCCGCCGGCCAGAACATGATGGCCATTGAGAGTATTGCCAAAGTACTGATGACAGGATCATACGTGGTACTGAGAAAGGGGGCATCCAGGCACCAGATGGCAGCCCTTTACAACTACTGCCGGTCCCTGAGCATCCAGGGAGCCCAGCAGGGGATTTTTCTGGAGGCCTGGCGGGGCGGGGCCAGAACAAGGGACGGCAGCCTCAGGTACCCCAAGCGGCTGGTGGCGGTAAGGGGGGCCATTGACACGGACCGTGACCTTGTCATCCAGCCGGTTGCCCTGTCCTATTCCGTGGTGCCCGAAGACCTGATGATGTGTGCCCGGAAAAACGGCAAGACCTGGATCAACGGCATCAATATGTTTAAAACCCTGACAGATATCCCCTTCCATCCCAAATCCTTTGCATGGCGGGCCCTGAAGGGCATTTACTCCAGGTGCTACGTCTCCTTTCCCGAACCCATGCTTCTCAGCCGGCTGCAAACGGACTGGCAGAAGGATAAAAGGGGAACAGAGCTTGACGAGTTTGTAACCCTGAATGCCATCACCCAGATTGCGCGGAAAAAGAAAATCATGGCCAGCCAGCTCACGGCCAGGGCCATTACAGGGGCAAAAAAGAATAAGCTCACCGACCTTGAAAAAAGCCTCAAAGACCAGGCCAAAACCATAAAGATCTATCACCGGCAGACCTTTGGCCATGCCCCTGATTTTGAAAACTTCATCAACACCAACGAACCGGATGCCATAATCAAAGACGGCATTTCAATCCTGAAAAAAAGAGGGATACTGAGCAGGTGGAGCAAGGATAACCTGGGGTTCCCCGCCATTACCAATGATATCGGGCTGAGCTACTATGCCACCCACGGGGACAGGCGTCTCTACTCCCCCACGGCTGACCAGAATATTGTGGTGGTGGGCGCGGGCAACTGGGGATTTGCCCTGGCAAACCTGGTGTCAAAACGCCTGCTTGAAAACAAGGCCTATGACAACGCCAGTATCACCATCTATGACCCCAGGAAAAAACTGGTCCGGCACATGGGAAAGGAGCGGCTGGGCCCCGGAAGATTCAAGGACAAACGGCTCCGCAAAAATATATTTGTCACCCATGACCTTGCCTCTGCTTTCAGAAAGGCCAGCGAGGTTATCGTTGCCGTGAAACCCGAGGTGTTTGAGCCGACCATGCGGGAGATCATCTCCATTTCAGAACAGCACCTGAAAATCATCATTGCCACAAGGGGGTTCATCCCGGGCACGCCCCTGCTGCCCTTTCACATGGTTCAGAACCTTTTGGTGGAATACCAGAGAACAGATATGGATGTGCTCACCCTTGCCGGCCCCATTGAAACCGACGATCTGGTGGAATCCGGAACCATCACCGGTATCATTGCCGGCCCCGGGCACCTGCCGGAGGAAATGGCCGGCCTGATTCTGGGCCCGGACAGAAATGCGGTGCTTTCCACGGATCCCATCGGTGTCCAGGCCGCTGACATCCTTGCCCGGGTCTATGCCCTCTGCGTCAACACCATGGTCTCCTGCACCGAGGGAAAGAGAGGGTTTATGATGGGAACGCTCTTTGCCCGGGCCTCTGACGAAGCGCGGACACTGACCATGGCCATGGGGGCCTCACCCGCCACCTTCACCGCCGGCAGCATTCCCTGGACAGCAACCTTTGTCACCCTGGCAACAGACGGCCCCCTGAAAGACCTGGGTGAAAAACTCGGCCATGCCGTTAAAAAGGGAAAGGATCCTGCCAGGATCCTGAATAAACTATCTGCAAAATGGCGGCAGAACGGAAAAAAAATACAATTGATATCGGACATGGAGGCAATTCTGACCAGTGCAGACCAGCGGGAGGTTGAAATGCCGCTGCTCCGGGAGGCATACGGGGTCATTGTCAACAAATAGCCCTCCGGTCTAAGGGAGATAGATGAAAAAACGGCATTTGTTCATACTCCTGCTGGCATTAACTGCGGCAGGTGTGTTTTCAGGATATACCTATACGTTCAACCGCATGGTCCGGGACAGGTTCCAGGGCAGGCTGTGGGAATTGCCTGCACAGGTCTATGCCAGGCCCATGGAAATATACCCGGGTATGGTCCTTTATCCCGGCCGGTTTGAAAAAGAGCTTGCGCTCATGGGATACCGGAAGGAAACAGGCCGGGAAACGCCGGATACTCCCGGCACCTATCTGCGCAAAGGCGATCAATTCACCCTCTTTTGCCGTCCCTTTGACTTCGGGGATGAAAAACGGTCCCAACGGCTCACAAAAATCCTGATCAAAGGAAATAAGGTGGTCCGGGTGAAAAGCTCCGGCCGGGAAAGGAATACCGAAAGACTGGACCCGGTGCTTGTGGGGATGTTTTACCCCTCCTCAATGGAAGACCGCCGTCTCATCACCCTGGACCAGACCCCTGACCTGCTGAAAAAAACAATCGTTGCCGTGGAAGACCGGAACTTTTACACCCATTACGGGATAGATCCGAAATCCATCTTCAGGGCCATGGCAGTCAATCTTAAAAACAGGCGGCTGAGCCAGGGGGCCAGCACCCTGACCCAGCAGCTTGCCAAAAACTTCTTCCTCACCCCTGAAAAGACACTGGGCCGGAAAATAAACGAGGCATTCATGGCAGCAGCCCTGGAGTTCCAGTTTTCCAAGGAGGAAATTCTGGAGGCCTATTTAAATGAGGTCTACCTTGGACAGGACGGGAAGAGGGCCATCCACGGTTTTGGCCTGGCATCGGATTTTTATTTCGGCAAGCCAATTCACCGCCTGCTCCCCCATGAAACAGCCCTGCTGGTGGGGATGCTCAAGGGCCCCTCCGCATTTAACCCAAGACGGTATCCTGAGCGGGCAAAAACCCGGCGAAACACGGTACTGGCAATGATGGCGGAACAGGGGCTGATCTCCCCGTCCCTTTTGGAAACCTCCCGGGCTGCAACCCTCGGGGTAATTAAAAAACCGGCCCTGGCACTTTCCCCTTTTCCTTACTACCTTGATCTGGTGAAAAAAAGGCTTCTCACGACTTACAGGGAGGAAGACCTGAGAACCATGGGCCTGAGGATTTTCACCCCTCTGGATCCCCAGGTTCAGCTGGGGGCGGAACAGGGCCTGACAGAGTTCTTACAGGGCGGCAGCAGGCGGCTTGAAGCCGGAATCGTTGTCACATCAAGGGCCTCCAATGAAATCCAGGCGCTTATCGGCGGAAAGGATTTCAGGTATATGGGATTCAACAGGGCCGTTGATGCCATCCGCCCCATCGGCTCCCTGGCCAAGCCGGCCGTATTCCTGACCGCACTTATGCAGCCTGAAAAGTACACCCCGGTGACACCGCTCAGCGATGCCGCAATTACCTATAAAAACCCGGACGACGGCAGCCTCTGGAAACCCGGAAACTTTGACAACCGCTTCCACGGCACCGTTCCCCTTTACCGGGCCCTGGTCCGTTCCTACAACGCCTCCACGGTCAGGCTGGGGTTGTCCCTCGGGCTTGATGCGGTCTCCCGTACCTTTGGGCGGCTCGGGCATACCCCGCCCTCACCGGCCCTGCCCTCCCATCTGCTGGGCAGCTTTTCCATGTCCCCGGTCCAGGTGGCCCAGGTATATCATACCCTGGCATCCGGCGGTTTCCACACCCCTGCAAGAGCCATAAGAACGGTATATACACCAGGGGGTATAAGGCTTCAGCAATACCCCCTGACCATTGAACAGCGGTTTGATCCCGGTCCGGTTTTCCTGTTAAACAAGATCCTCCAGGCCGCGGTCACCCAGGGCACGGGAAAGTCTCTGAAAAGATGGGACACCCGGAACCTGGGCATCGCCGGTAAGACCGGCACCACAAACGATCTCCGGGACTCCTGGTTTGCCGGTTTTTCCGGAAACAGGCTGGCCGTTGTATGGCTCGGACGGGATGATAACCGGCCGGCAGGACTTACCGGTGCCACGGGTGCCCTCCAGGTATTCGGCAGGATCATGGCCAAACTCCCCAATACCCGGTTGAATCTTGCTCCGCCGGAAACCGTTGAATGGGGAATTATTGATCCCGGAACCGGGGATCTTACCGGCCGGGACTGCGGCAACGGGATTGCCGTTCCCTTTATCAAGGGATCAAAACCGGCTGAAACCACCCCCTGCCCGCAAAAGCAAAAAGTAAAATCCGCCACCGAAGTAAAAAACAGACCCAGATACCTTGGTGACTGGCTAAAGGAGCTTTTCAAATGAAACACCCTGCCCTAATCCTACTGTTATTATTTTTCCTGGCCTCCTGTGCCCCGAAACAGGTAAGTACTGTCCCCCGGTCCCATTTACCCCCTGAAAATATTCCCCAGATCGGGACCGGCAGTCCAGGTGCGGCTCCCCCGGCCCAAAAACCGGTCAGGCTTGCCGCCCTTGAGACCTTGATTAAAAAGGCAAAGACCCAGCTTGACCGGAACCGCCCGGAAGCAGCCTTTACCACACTGGAGCGTGCCCTGTCCGTTGACGGCCAGGATCCTGAAATCTGGCATTTAATGGCCAGGGTAAGGTTTCTCCAGGGCAGGTACTCCCAGGCCCTGTCCCTGGCCAAAAAATCAAATACCCTGGCCTGGAACCGGCCGGAACTGAAAGAAAAGAACTCTCAACTCATTGATGAAGCAAGGAAAGGACTAGAGAGGGATGAATAAAAACCTTCGGGGTAACTGCCGGTAAAAATAAGGCCGCCCGGACAGATGCCCGGGCGGCCTTAAATACTGCGTATTACAGATAATCTACATCTCGCCGGCCTTGGCTTTTTTCAGCATGATGTACACTGAAAAGATAAAGGCGATACCCACAAAGAAAAAGGGTGCACCCACCACAATGGCAAGGCTCTTGATGGCGTTGAACCCGCCGGTGAGCTGGAAGATTATCCCGGTGAGCCCGATGATCACACCCCAGAGCAGGCGCATGGCGATTTTGGGATTCGGATTTCCTTTGGACATCTGCATGGCCACGAAAAATGAGGCTGAATCAGAGGTGGTTACGGCAAAAATAATAATGTTGAACAGAACAATAAGGCTGATCCACCAGCCGCCGCTCATGCTGCCGAGAAGGTTGTACACCCCTGTTTCGGGATTAGACTGGACACTCTCCCAGAGGGGAATGATGCCGTTAAGTTCTGCATAGGCTGCGGATCCCCCCCAGATACCGAACCAGAGAATGGCAAGGAGAAGCGGTACGAAAATAACGCCGAACATGAACTCCCTGAGGGTGCGGCCCTTGGAAATACGGGCGATGAATCCGCCGCAGAACGGAATGTAGGAGATCCACCACAGCCAGTAGAATACAATCCACCAGCCCAGCCAGTCGCGCTGCTCAAAATTGCCGGCATCACTCCAGAAGGTATAATCCATAATACCTGCAAAATAATCCCCGGTCAGCTGGGTCATCATGTTAAACAGATACTGGGTGGGGGCATGGCCGAAAAAGAGAAGAACTAGGAGTACACAGCCGGCCAGCATCATGTTGGCCTGGCTCAAAACCTTGATCCCCCTTTCAACACCTGTGGCCGCTGAAATCACATATGCCACGATGAGGACCAGCATCACGCCGGCCTGGCCGCCGGTGCTCAGTTCGATGCCGAACAGGGTTTTAATGCCGAAACTGATGGACGCCACACCCAGACCGATCATGGCTGCGTTGCCCCCAATGGTTCCCAGGGTACCCAGGCCGTCTGCAATCCGTCCCCAGATGCTGGTGTTGCAGCGGTCACCCAGGATGCCGTAAAGTCCGGTGGCAACAGTCAGGGGTTTGCCCAGGCGGTAGGCGGGAAAGGCAATGGCCCAGGCAGCCAGGGCAAACAGGGCCCACCCGTGGATACCCCAGTCCATGAGGGTCATCTCAATGGCCTTGGGCACACCGGCTGCTGTTCCTGCCGCCCCCATATCAATGACATGGGAGGACTGGTGCAGATGCGTCAAAGGCTCTGCCACGCTGTAGAATACAAACCCGATACCCAGGCCGCAGGAGAAGAGCATGGAGATCCAGGCTGCGAATGAAAAATCAGGGACATCTGTATCCAGGCCCAGTTTCAGGTCCCCGAACGGACTGACAGCCAGAAAGATGCAGAAGAACAGCGTTACCCCCACCCCCAGCAGGAATGCCCAGCTGAAGTTAAAAATCAAAAAATTCCGGATGGTAACAAGGGTTTTGGCTGTTGCATCGGGAAAGGCCAGTGCACAGATAATAATTGAAATAAACGATATCAATACCGGCCAGAACAATGGGGCATCGTAGACCCCCAGCAGTTTTTCAATACCGTTTTCCTGCTTCTTTCCCGGAATTTCGCTTTCCTGGGTAGCCGCTTTCGCCATGGTGGATTCCATTCTTTCTCCTTAGTTAAATCGGTTAATCTTAGGGACAGATCACCTGTCCTGTTACATACCTGTCTTCAATGTGTACAGAATGACAAATCAACATCCGTGCCAGTGGACCGGAATGGACTCTGCAGATAAAAACCATATAAAATCAAACAATTGGAATAAACAACTCATCTCCTGCGTCAGGAGGAAATGATGAAAACTGCAACATCTTACACCTGTGTAAAACACAGAAGTGTAAGGCAGGGCAGCTCTTTTTTAAGATGGAAAATAAATTTAAATCAGAGACCGGGGGCCCCGGAATCCTCTACGGCGATATGATTGTCAGAAAATACCGGTGTATTGAAAATTCATCCGGGAAACAGAAAGTTATGAGGATGGATGTACAAACCCGGAAACATCAGGCAGGCCTGGTCACGTCTCCTGCTCCGGTACAGGACACAGCCCCTCCCCTGAGATTCAGGCCAATTGTTCTGAGCGTATGCTCTTTGCCGTGCCCTGTCCGGATCTAAACAATGCCTGCCTGTCCTGGACCCAGGTTTTATACTCCCCGGCAGAGGCAGGTTCAAGGCCGCAGCTTTCCAGAACCGGGATGATATGCGCCAGGCTCCGGCGGGAGGCTTCAATATCCAGGGAATGATTGGCCACACCGGCCAGGCCCTGCTCCGGCGGCACAATAGAGGTAACCACATTGGCCCCGGCTGCCAGCCTGGCGCCCAGGCCGTCCAGGCCGTCCACATCCAGGGAGGCCGGAATGAGGCAGTCCTGCAGTATCAGCCGCATGACAGCGATAATGATGAGCTCTTTAAGGTTGTCCTGGGGGATGACATCAGCCATGGGAGTACCGGGCTGGGGAACAAAGGTCATGACCCTGGCCTGGTCCACGGGCAGGTCCCGCATCTTAAGAATGGACCCGGCGATATCTGCTGACGATTCCCCCACGCCTGTGAGAATCCCCTCTTCCACAAGCATGCCGGATGCTTTGGCCAGTTGTTTTTTCTCCCAGCGCTCGTCATAGGCCTGGTCCCGGCGGAGAGAGGCATACAGTTCACGGTTATGGGTTTCCTGGTAACAGGCATACCATTGGACACCGGACTGTGCCAGATCCCCGAGCACCCTGTCCGGGATCACTCCCGGGGAGATCATCACCGGCAGTCCGGTGCCGGTCCGGACGCCTGCGGCCAATTCCACAAGCTGTGCAAACCCGTCTTCCCCCCGGCCATGCCAGGCCGGGTCTTCGCCCATGGTCAGGTCGATGAGATGGACTCCGGAATCAGCCATCTCCCGGGCTGCCGCCAGAATCTCGTCCGGGGTTTTCCGGTACCGGCGAAACCCTGTATTGTCTTTACGATACTGGCAGAACCGGCAGTTGTTCCGGCAAAAGGTGGAAAAATAGAGGAACCCGTACAGAAAAATACGGGTTCCAAAATGCCTGGCCCGGACCCGGACAGCTGCGTCGAACAGCATCCGGATCCCGGCGGGATCAGACAGATTCAGAAGGTAGCGCACATCTTTTTCCGCTAAAGAACCGCCTTTTACCAGGTGATCCAGCAGGGAAATCAGTCTTTTATCCGTGACAGACATATTCAGTCAGCAGGTATCAGCTTTCGATAATACCGGCTCTCACCCCTTTCAGGTATTCCATGCAGAACTGGTCATGGCCCAGGAGCATGTCAGCGGTTTTAATGGTGGCCATGATCTTTTCATCAAGGGGATCAATGATGGCGGAGTCCATGCCCGCATCCATCATCAGGGTGACAAAGGTCCGGTTAATGATTTTCCGCTGGGGCAGGCCATAGGAGATATTGGACAGGCCGCCGGTGATGTGGACTTCGGGATATTCGCCTTTGATGGCACGGACGGCATCCAGAACCATCAGCCCTTTGTTGGAATCCGTGGAAATCGGCTGAACCAGGGGATCCACATAGATGTTGGCCGTTGGGATGCCTACCTTGTTCAGTTCCTGGATCAGGGTTTTGGCCCGGGCAAAAATATCATCCGAAGACTCAGGCATACCTGCATCATCCATGCACAGGGCAATGACTTTGCAGTCCTTGCCTTTGAGAAAGGGAATCATGGCGTCGAACCGTTCTTTTTCCAGGGAAATGGAGTTGATCATGGGGGTCTTCTCCACCATGGCATAGGCCATTTCAAGCACGGCCGGATCCGGGGAATCCAGGGTCAGGGGAAGTGATACTTCCGGCTGGATAACGGACAGCAGCCATTTCATATCTTCGGTTTCATGACCGATTCTGGCACCGGCATTCACATCAATAAAGGTGGCACCGGCTGCTTCCTGTTTTTTCACATCATCAATAATATACTGGGCATCCCGTTCAGCAACTGCCTCCTGGACTTTTTTCCGGGAGGTGTTGATCCGTTCGCCGATTACTTCAAACATCGTAAGCGTTCTCCTTTGTTACTTAAGTAGTGCTATGCTGTACAGATTAGGCTGCCAGGGCCTTTGCCATTTTTGAAGCAGAACCGGCATCAGGGGCAAAGCCGTCGGCGCCGATCTCATCTGCAAAAGCCTGGGTCACGGGCGCACCCCCGACCATGATTTTCACCTGATCCCGCAGTCCTGCTTCCACAATGGCGTCAACGGTCTGTTTCATGGCAGGCATGGTGGTGGTCAGCAGGGCGGACAGGCAGACAATTTTTGCCTCTTTCTCTTTAATCTGGGTAACAAAATCTTCAGGCGCAATATCAACACCAAGGTTATGAACCGTCATTCCGGCACTTTCCATCATCATGGATACAAGGTTCTTACCAATGTCGTGGAGATCGCCTTTCACGGTTCCGATCACAACGGATGCACCCTGGGCACCGCCTTCATCACCCAGCAGGGGTTTTAAGATACCAACGCAGGCGCCCATGGCCTGGGCAGCCATCAGGACTTCAGGGATAAACATATCACCGTTTTCCATTTTCTCACCCACAATATCCATACCGGCAATGAGGCCGCTGTTAAGGATATCAATGGCCGGGGTGTCACTGGCCAAAGCCGCGTTAACCAGATTTTCCAATTTTGCCTGATCACAGCTTACCAGCGCTTCCTGCATTGCATTAAAATCTGTCATTTGTCTTCTCCTGTCCGTTCGGGGTTAAAATAATTTAAAACGTAAAAATTATTTGTAAAAATATTTTTATCATTGCTCATGCACGTTTCAGGGCCGGCCCGTCCGGGTTCAACCCGGTCCGGGTCAAAAATGTTCCCGAAATCATCCCGGATGGCGGAGAGTCCGGGAGTCGCACCCGGCTGCACGGATTTAGAGTCCATGTGATCCCATCCGATCCACCCTCCGCATTCAGCCACCGGATCCACCGGTGGCAGGTTTTAATACAACAATCATGCCACCGCAACAGAAACCCTGCCACTTTATCCGGGCCCTGAATATCAGCCGGGTAACCGGGTAATGAACGGCTGAAATCCCCTCCTGACGGCCCTCCCGTGTAACACATTACAGGGTTGTAAACACAGAGATGTAACAGGTTAATTGTTATCAATAAAACCATATTTGATAAAATTACAAACCAGGTCTTAAAAAATTGCAAATATCCCGTATATCCGGACCGTTTTCAAACCATCAATAGAGTCACACCCTTACAAGGCTGTTACAGGGTTGTCAAGAAAATTGTCGGACAATTTCTGAAGGACAAAAACACAACTGATTGTTCAACAATTATGAGGCCGTGCAAGAACTGCAGCAGCTCTCAAAATTCCGTTCTGCGCGACGTCTGTGACAAAAAAAATCAGGAATGAAAGGTATCAAACATCCGGTAAAGCGACTCTGCCGCTTCAAACCGTTCCGGAACCTCGGTTTCACAAAATCCGAGGACGGCAACATTTAAAGACTCCAGCACTGTCAGGATACTAGCTGAAGAGGTGAAGACGGAAACCCCTTCGGTGTTTACGACCAGTTGATGGGTGACCAGGTCTGCTGCCGGGTTCAGCTCACTGTCCGTCAACAGGAGGATTTTGGCTTCCCGGCTGTTGAAGTAGGATATGAGACGATGGGCCTCCTCTCCATAGGGATGTCTGAAGACCACAAAAAGCAGGTCCTCCTTTGAGACATCCACAAGGGGATCCGGTTCAGCTGCAATGCCGGCGGGCAGAAGCGTGGTGCGGGGGAGTACCCGACGCATCATATTGTAAAACAGATAGGCCAGGGCATGGGAACTGCGCTGGCCGAAGAAGTACAGGTTTCCGCCGGTCGCTGCAATGGATTGGGCCATTGCGGTGAAAACCTGTTTATCCATCCGGGTGTAGGTGTTTTCAAGGTTTTTAATGGTGTGGGAAAAACTATGGGCAATAATATCTTCTCCGGAGTCTTCAAGCAGCTTTTTCTTCAGCGAATACCGGATATGAAGGGTGTCATGGGTCAGGGTCAGTTCCCTGCGAAGGGCCTTGTTAAATTCCCCGAACCGCTGAAATCCCAGTTTTGTGATAAACCTTAAAACCGTGGGTTTGCTTACCGAGGCCTTCCGGCTGATGGATGAAAGATTCTCAAAAACCAGGTCGTCATAGTTTCTGGCAAAAAAATCTGCGATCTTTTTCTCCTTGGGCGTCAGTTTTTCAAGGGCCTGGATCCGCTTTATGAATTGTTTGCCGCTCATAAATATTCCGATTGAACCTTTAAATTTTTGGTACGTCTGTTTCCACATTACCTATTTTGAAACAAAGTGATTGTCAATTTATTTCACCATCTTTTTTCTTTTATCCGGAAGCCCCCCTTAAATACCTCAATATTCAAACAACTTATAAAAATATCATTTGGGGCTTGCTTTTTAAAAACAAAAGCCATATAAGATTTTTGTAACAAAAATTTCAAATTAATATTTTTTGTAACACATATTACTGTATCAGGTTAATATCTATTATCCGGGTACCGGGAGAGAACATGGATAACAGCGAAGCCGTCCTGAGAGCAGAAGATATACATAAAAACTTCGGGGAGACAAAGGTACTCAAAGGCATCTCCGTGGCAGCCCGGCAGAGTGAAGTCATCTCCATCATCGGCAGCTCCGGTTCAGGTAAAAGCACATTCTTACGCTGTCTTAACTTCCTGGAGATTCCGGATGCCGGACGGGTGGTGGTTGACGGAGAAGAGATCCGGATCAGGAATTCCGGCAACAGGGGCCCTGTGCTGGCAGACCGCCGCCAGGTTGAACGGCTGCGTGCCCGCCTGGGAATGGTCTTCCAGGGGTTCAACCTCTGGAGCCATATGACGGTGTTGGAAAATGTCATGGAAGGCCCTGTCCATGTACTGAAACAGAATAAGGCCGTTGTCCGTGACAGGGCAGCCGAACTGCTCAACAAGGTTGGCATTGCAGACAAATTATCAGCTTATCCTTCCGAACTCTCCGGCGGCCAGCAGCAGCGGGTGGCCATTGCCAGGGCCCTTTGCATGGAACCCGGGGTTCTGCTTTTTGACGAACCCACCTCCGCCCTTGATCCGGAACTTGTGGGCGAAGTACTGAAAGTGATGCACAACCTGGCAAAGGAGGGGTGCACCATGATCGTGGTCACCCACGAGATGGGATTTGCCAGGGAGGTGTCTGATTCAGTGCTATTTCTCCACAATGGAAAAATAGAGGAACAGAATACCCCTGACGCCCTTTTTGATACCCCCCGGTCAGAACGGTGCCGGGAGTTTCTTGCCATGATTTTGTAAAATAACCCAAAAACGCGAAAGGAGCACCCATGAAAAAAACAATGACAGCATGTGTTATGTCCCTGGTTCTTATCTTTGGAGCGGCAGCAGCCCAGGCAGGCCCCTACGAAAAAATAACCATTGCAACCGAAGGCGCCTTTGCCCCGTGGAACTTTACAGGATCAGACGGTAAATTAGCCGGGTTTGAAGTGGAACTGGCACAGGACCTGTGTAAACGGATGGGGGTTGAGTACACCCTTGTTCCCCAGGCCTGGGACGGTATTATCCCCTCCCTGACCTCAGGTAAATATGACGCCATCATGGCTGCCATGTCCATCACGGAAAAGCGGCAGAAAGTCGTTGATTTTTCAAGGTATTATGCAGCCACCCCATCTGTGTTCATCGTTTCCGGGGACAGCGGGTCCACCGGGCTTAAAATCGGGGTAACCGCCATAACCCTGGACGAAATGAGTCCTGAAGAAGACGCGGCAATGAAGGCGCTGGCAAAGGAATTCAAAGGAAAAACCATCGGTGTCCAGGCCGCGACCATCCAGGAACGCTTCCTGACCCAATACCTGGGGGAAGCCGTGGATATCCGGTCCTATGATACCCAGGAGAACCTGGAACTCGATCTTTCCTCCGGCCGTATTGATGCAGCCCTCGGTGCCATGAGTTATTGGGTGCCCAGGCTGAAAACAGACCATGGCAAGGATTTTAAAATGGTGGGGCCGGGGATGACCAAAGGCCCGTTTGGAAAGGGTGTGGGTGTTGCCGTAAGGAAAACAGACCCCGAACTTGGGGCCATGTTTTCCAAGGCCATCAACGAAGCCATTGCCGACGGAACCATCAGCCGGCTGGCTATCAAGTGGTTTACCTTTGACGCCTCGGCAAAAGAGTAAAACATAAACTAAGGAACCGGCCTGTCGTACCGCCAGGGTGCGGCAGGCCACCCGTGGGGACAGGACAATGGATTTCACTTTGCTGGGATGGGGAGATGCAGGATGGGGGGATGAGATGCTCAGGGGCGCATTCATGACCTTTGCCGTTT
>JAKSBB010000167.1 GCA_022361315.1 Desulfobacterales bacterium | reverse complement strand
TTTTCAAAGATTTTTTCAAATACACCCGGTTACCGGCAGAAGGGGTGGTGCCCAACTAAGTCGTCGCTCTTAAAATCCCAAAGGTTGCCTGGATGGAGGGCTGCATAGTATAAAGCCTTATGTAAACACTTTGTACTATGAGCAATACAGGAGGAGACATGGCCGATCCATCCGCAACCCTTGATTCCATATCCCCGGATTCCATTGCCGTTGAGGTCCGTGACCGCATTTGCGTACTGACGCTGAACAAGCCGGAAAGTCTCAACGCCATGGGGGATGACATGGCAGAAGCCTTCCACGACGTCATCGGAAAACTCCGGTGCGACAAAAAGATCAAAGTGCTGATCATCACCGGGAGCGGCAGGGCCTTCAGCGCCGGGGGAGATCTGGATATGATAAAGGACAATGCCGCTGTTGACCCGGGTATTCTCCAACAGCAGTCCTTTGACTTTTACAACAGGTTTCTGAGTATCCGGAAACTCTCCATCCCCGTCATCGCCGCCGTGAATGGCCTTGCCGTGGGAGCGGGTGCCTGCCTGGCCCTGGCCTGCCATATGCGGATCATTTCGGAATCCGCCACCTTCGGCTTCCCCTTTGCCCGCCTGGGGCTTCATCCGGGGATGGGGGCGGAATATTTCCTGCAGCAGCTCGTGGGGGAGGCCAAAACCTTTGAACTCCTGATGACGGGAGATTTTGTTCCGGCGGATGAAGCATTGCGGATCGG
The DNA here is from genome assembly GCA_022361315.1 of Desulfobacterales bacterium. Next base: position 3,467 of record JAKSBB010000167.1, on the reverse strand, counting down.
TCTGGTGAACCAGGTGGTGCCGGAAGCCGATCTGATGGACCGGGCAATGGTATTGGCCGAAAAAATATGTGCATTACCGGATCTGCCCATCAAGATGATGGTGGATTCCATCCCGGCCGCCCGGTACAGTTCCCTGGAAGATACCCTCCACCGGCAGGCAGCCTGCCAGGCCATCAATTACAAAACTCCGGATTTCCAGGAAGGCGTGGATGCGTTGCGGGTAAGACGGCCGCCAAAGTTTACCGGACGGTATTGATTTATGAATAATCCGGTTCAGACCCCCAGGTAGCGGGTCTGCAGCTCCGGATTGGCCGCAAGCGCCTCTGTGGGGCCCGACCAGACAATCCGTCCCTTTTCCATGATATAGTGGCGCTGGGCCAGGGTCATGAGGGATTTGATGTTTTTGTCCACGATGAGGATGGACATGCCGGCTTCCTTGAGGGTGGCCAGGCTTTCCCAGATCTCCTTGCGGATCAGGGGGGCCAGGCCTTCGGTGGCCTCGTCGAGAATCAGCAGTCTGGGGTTTATCATTAAGGCCCGTGCAATGGCCAGCATCTGCTGCTCACCGCCGGAGAGCTGATTACCGAAATGGCTCAGCCGTTCTTTGAGGCGGGGAAACAGGGTGAGGACATCGTCCAGGGTATAGGGCGTGGTTCTCCCCGTGTGGTTGGCGGCGGTGGCCATGATGTTTTCGTGAACCGTGAGGTTGGGGAAGATCTGACGGCCTTCCGGCACCAGGCCGATCCCCTGTCTGGCAATGGTATAACTCGGGGCGTTCCGGATTTCCCGGCCGCAGAAGGTAATCTTGCCCGAGCGGGCAGGGGTAAGGCCGGTGATGGAAGAAATGGTAGTGCTTTTGCCCATGCCGTTCCGACCCATGAGGGTCACCACTTCGGATGCCTCCACAGAAAGGGAAACCCCGAACAGGGCCTGGCTTTCGCCGTAGCAGGTGTCGATGTTTTCTACCCTGAGCAAATCATTCCTCCTCTCCGAGATAGGCTTGCCGTACCGCCGGGTCTTCACGGATTTCGTCCGGCGGGCCTGTGGCAATGTCCCGGCCGTACACCAATACGGTGACCCTGTTTGCCAGGGAAAACACCACATCCATGTCGTGTTCCACCAATAATATGGTGAGATTTCCTTTAAGTGTCCGGATCAGTTCCGTGAGGGCCACGGTGCCGCCGGGCCCCATGCCGGCCATGGGTTCGTCCAGGATGAGGAAATCGGGATTGCCGGTGAGGGCCATCCCCACCTCCAGCTGACGTTTTTCCCCGTGGGAGAGGTGGCTGGCCGGCAGTTCCGCCCGATGGGTGAGGTCTACGCGGGCGAGAGCGCCGGGCAGTTTTTCCCGCACCGCCCTGGTCTTGAGGCTGTTCTGCCAGAATTTAAAATTGTGACCCTGGTAGGTGCAGATGGACAGCGCCATGTTTTCCGCCACCGTCAGGGTGTCGAAGATATGGGTGATCTGGAATGATCTTGCCATGCCTTTTCCCGCCCGGCGGTGGGCGGCAAGCCTTGTAACGTCCTCTCCCTTGAAGGAGACAAGGCCGCTGTCCGGCAGGATGTCCCCGGTGATCTGGTTGACGGCTGTGGTTTTACCCGCCCCGTTGGGGCCGATGAGGGCGTGGATGTGCCCGCGGGTGACACTGAGGTTCAGGTCGTTGGTGGCCTGGACCGCCCCGAAGGATTTGTGCAGACCTTTTACTTTGAGGATGGTATCAGTCATTGCGTTTCCCCTCCCCGGTCAGCAGGCCGAACAGGCCCCGTTTGGCAAAGATGACAACCAGAAGCAGAAAGGGCCCCATATAGATCATCCAGTGTTCGGTGAACATGGCCAGGGTTTCCTCCATGAACAGAAATACGGCAGCCCCCAGAACAGGGCCGAAGAGGGTGCCCATGCCCCCGATCAGGACCATGACCATGAGTTCTCCGGACAGGGTCCAGTGCATGAGTCCCGGGCTGACGTACTCCGTCTGGTTGGCCAGGAGGCTGCCGGCCAGGCCGGCCCCGGCCCCGGCAATGACAAAGCAGACCAGTTGATAGGTATAGGCATTGGCCCCCAGGGCATTGAGACGGCGTTCATTATCCTTGGCCCCCCGGAGCACCAGGCCGAATCTGGAAGCCACCAGGCGGGTGCAAAGGACAAGAAAAAGGGCCAGTAGTGCCAGGCAGAGATAGTAGAACTGGGTATCGTCACCCAGGTCGAGCCCCGGCAGCGCAGACCGGCTGTAAAGGGAAAGCCCGTCATCCCCACCGTATTTTCCCAGGGAGACAAAAAAATAGTAGAGCATCTGGGCGAATGCCAGGGTGATCATGATAAAATGCATCCCCTTGGTCCGCAGGCTCAAGGCCCCGAAAACCAGGGCGAACAGAGCGGAGATCACCACGGCCAGCGGGATAACCAGAAGGGCGTTTTCACTGCCCTCAAACACAAAAGGCCAGGTGAACAGGGGCTCCATTTCCGAACTGTGGAAAAAGAGAATTCCCACCACATATGCCCCTACGCCGACATAGGCGGCATGTCCCAGGCTCACCGTGCCGGCATAGCCCAGGAGGAGATCCAGGCTGACGGCTGCAATGGCGTAAATCAGAACCCGGCTGAAAAATGAAATGTAGTATTCCTGTCCCGTGAGTGTGGCGATCCAGGGGAGCACGGCGAGGATGAGTGCACCCGCGGCCACACAAACTTTTTTTCGGAAATTTTGAGAATGGGTATGGTTCATCAGTTATGGGCGGGGAACAGTCCCCGGGGCTTCCATACGAGGATGGCGGCCATCAAGATGTAAATGGACATGGAGGCAATGGATGCGGCGGCACCGTCGGCATGGGCCGCCGGAAACACCAGGCGGAAGAGGGTGGGCAGAAAGGCCCTTCCCAGGGTGTCCACCAGGCCCACGAGCAATGCGCCGGCCAGCGCCCCCCGCACGGAGCCGATGCCCCCGATGACAATCACCACAAAGGTGAGGATCAGAATGCTTTCTCCCATGCCGGATTCCACGGCAAGTATAGGGCCTGCCATGACGCCCGCGAGTCCCGCCAGAAGTGCACCGAGGCCGAATACCCAGGTGTAGAGCAGCCGGATGTTGACGCCAAGGGCGCCGACCATGGCACGGTTGGAGGCCCCGGCCCGGATTTGCATTCCCAGCCGGGGCTTTGAAAACAGCACCCAGAGGAAAAGGGCTACGCCCAGCCCTACAAGGATGACGGCCAGCCGGTACACCGGGTATATCATGCCCGGAAGCAGTTCAACACCGCCGCTGAGCCACACCGGCACATCCATAAACAGGGGCTGCCGCCCCCAGATGATCCGGGTCAGTTCGTTAAAAAACATGATCAGGCCGAAGGTGGCCAGTACCTGGTCCAGATGTTCCCGGTGGTAGAGGCGGCGGAAGATGGTGAACTCCACGGCCATGCCAACGGCGGCGGCCGCCGGCAGGGCTGCCAGGAGCCCTAAGGCAAAAGATCCG
>JAKSBB010001136.1 GCA_022361315.1 Desulfobacterales bacterium | reverse complement strand
GGACGCGGAGACCACGGACAGAACCTGAAAGAATTTGCCGCAGTCCAGACCCTGAACGCCCTGGCCGGCAGACTGAACCAGGAAGGCGGTGCCTTTGTCATGGCACAGCCCGAATACCTCTCCTTCCCCGAAGCGTCCATGGACGAAGCCGCCGAAGCCGGCGCGGGCAAGGAAAAGCTTGCCGTTTCCGTCAACCAGCTCATGGACGACATTAACGGGTCTGACAAGCCGTTGCTGAACGCCTTGTTCGTTTACAACGCCAACCCCTGCTACACCCTGAAAGACACCCAGCGGGTCAAAGATGCCCTCAAGAAGGTACCTTTCGTGGTCAGTTTCTCTTCCTTCATGGATGAGACCGCCATGGAAGCCGACGTGATTCTGCCTGCCTCCACCTTCCTGGAGCGCACTGAAGACGTTCCTGCCGCTGCAGGCCTGGCCAAATCCGTTGTCGGTCTGGCAACCCCCCAGGTGGATCCTGTTTTCAACACCAAGAATCCCGGCGATGCCCTGATTCTGGTGGCACAGGCCATGGGCGGCACCATTGCTGAAAGCTTTGAGTGGGAAACCTATGACGAGTGTCTGGAAGCGGTTGCCGCAGATATCTGGGACAGCCTCTCCGAAGAAGGTTCCGCAGTGATTGCCGAAGGCGTACCCGAGGGAACCCCTGCGGTTGACGTCAGTTACCTGGCAGCCAACCCCGTCTCTCCCGAGATGAAGGGCGAAGGCGATTTCACCCTGGTACCCATCGACAACATGCGGCTTACCGGCACCATCCCGGCAGCCTCTCCCTTTGCCATCAAGACCGTATCCGACAAGGTACTCTCCGGCACGGAAACCGTGGTTGAGATCAACCCGGCCTCTGCCAATGGCCTGAAAGACGGCGGCGAAGCCCTTCTGAAGACGGCACAGGGCGAAGCCAAGGTGAAAATCAATTTAAACGAAGGTATCATGCCGGGCGTTATCGGGATGGTAAAAGGCCTGGGTCACACCTTTGACAACCCCTATGTGGCTGGCAAAGGCGTCAATGTGAACGATCTGATCGGCCCGGTCATCGAGCCCGGATCAGGACTGGATGCCGCTTTCGGAATCAAGGCCACGCTGAAAAAAGCGTAAGTGTCCGAAAGGCTAACTGATACGAACGAGAAATCTTTAAGAGGTTCTGATGATACAACATGAAAATGCACACAAGTTCGGAATGGTTATCGATCTGGACAAATGTACGGGATGCGGCTCCTGCATGGTCTCGTGCATGG
>JAKSBB010001215.1 GCA_022361315.1 Desulfobacterales bacterium | reverse complement strand
CTAACTCTGTAGGTGGCTTTCTGCCGTCGGGCATCGTCTATTGAATGCTTAATGCGTTCAAGGTTGCCAGAGAAATCCAGACTCCATTGGTTCAAGTTGCAGGTGGCCAGAGTCGCGACACGACGCCCCATGACCAAATCGCAGCGACACTGTTGGTTCGTTCGTGAGGTTACGTCAAAAGAACATGGTACTTTACTATCTTAACCCGGCGGTCACTCGCTGTAAAGCCAATTTGCAATGACTACCGCGCGTATTGCCTCAAGCGTACTGGAACGTGTGGTTCTAAGGGCTTGCAAAGCGAATGTCGGACCGTAGCCAGTAATAGAGGGAACGTCGCGTGCCGTCAGAATTGTCAAGAAACTGTTGACGATAGTATAGATGGTGATTTTCAATGGTCTCTCTATTTTTGAGTTGTTGCACATCTTCCGATTCACAACTACATTCCAGGAGAAGCACAAAGCGCACGATCGCGAATGAATAACATCCGCATGATACCGTTGTGATGAGCAGCTCGACCGTGCCCCTCAATACTCAATTTTGAAGACAGAATAGTTAGGCTAGGGTGACGTTCCCTCTGGTGAACGTTTCGACGGAGCCTACCCGTCTCATCAGACCCAAAAAAGTTCTGCCAAAGAACGAGGAGAAGCGCACTCCGCGTCGTCATCCACCTTTACTGCAGGAACGCCTGCTTTCAGAACTCTGCGGTGAAAGAAAGTGAGTTTTACACCGACTACTAAGAACCGTGCGTGCACGTGGACTGGAACCTTTCGTTGGCTTAAACAAACAATCAGTCGTCTCTGCGCAAAAGACTCCCGCCACTCTCGATGACACCAAACACAGACAGACACACATACTTTAGTGCTTGGCCTCAGGCGGTCTGTAACCGAGCGCATTGGGATACAGACTCAAACAACAAAGACAGTGCACACCCTTCGCTGTTGCCGGCTCTGTGCGTTTTTGATGCTGTAGTTTGAGTTGCGTCCATCTCAACTCAACTTGCTCTGTGTTAAGCATGAAGGCACAATGCCATGCACAACACAGGTGTCAGACACAATAAGCGTCAGGCACAACGCCATACACCGAGAGCTTCCCAAAGTCTTCCAGACTAGTATCGCCCGCGCATCTAAGCTCCTTCCGACTTTGGTAAGAGAGAAAGCAGTTATCGTCTTCAACTACTTGAAGACGGCTACTTGTCGACCAAGTAATCCGCGCACAT
>JAKSBB010000939.1 GCA_022361315.1 Desulfobacterales bacterium | reverse complement strand
ATTATCGCCCCAAACTCCCCGGATTCATAATCCCATTTGGATCAAAATGTGTTTTAAGCGCCCGGAGGACATCCATCTGGGTTTCCCCTAAGTGGCGTTCCATCCAGGGGGCCATCATCCGTCCCACCCCATGGTGATGGCTCAGGGAGCCGCAGGCCTTTTCAATGGCATCGATGATGGACTGCTGGTAGGTCCGGAAGGCCTCAATATCCGCCATGCGGGTGATGAAGATAAAGTAAAGGTTCGTGCCCTGGGCGTAGAAATGTGAGGCATGGGTCATGCAGATGGTATCCGGGTTGGCCTTGACCACCCCACGGACGGACCGGTGAAGATGGTGGAGGTTATCCCAGGTGGTGGAGCACTCCAGGGTATCGATGAGTACCCCGTAGTCGTTCAGGGCATCCCGCATATAGGGGTCGGAAAATCGGCCGTGATACCACTTACGCATGGGGTAGCCGGTGAGGTACATCCCCTTGTGACGACGGGCGACTTTCTTCACCTGACGAACCACATTGGCGGCAAAGCCCTTTTCCCCTTCAGCCTGTCCCATCACCAGGCAGCGGCTGCCCGGCCGCAGCGTCTTGAATTTGAGAATCCGGTCCAGAACGCCCCCTTCAAGGCCATACATCTGCATGGCCACATCCGTTTCATCGGCATCGGAAATCCTGAATATGGCGGGCATACCGAAACGCCCCTGGCTGATTTCCCTGCCGGCGGTGACGGCGGATTCAAAATCCGGGAACATGAAGGCGAACTGACGGGTGTTCTCCGGCAGATATTCAAACACCTTCAGGGTTACCGAAACAAGCACACCGAAGGCTCCCTCGGACCCTTTCATGATATCGTTTACCTTTGGGCCGGTGGCTGTGGCCGGATAGGACAAGGTTTCCACATTGCCACGGGGGGTGACAAATTCCTGGGCCACCACGAGATCGGCCGCATCCCCGTAGAGGGAAGAGGCCTGCCCCGATCCCAGCGCCGTTATCCAGCCCCCCACCGAAGAAAATTCAAAACTCTGGGGAAAATGCCCGCCGGTATAGGCCTTGTCCGCATTCAGGGTCTCCTTGGCCCGGTTAAGCAGATCTTCGTATACAGGTCCCATCATACCGGACTCCACCGTAATCGTCTGATCGGTCTCGTTGAAGCGGACCAGGCGGTTCATATGGGTGGACATCACCAGGGTAACGCCCCCTTTGGGGCAGTCCAGGCCAAAGGTGACCGAACTGCCGCCACCATAGACATGCACCGGAATCCCTCTGTCGTGACAGATCTCCACCACGGCTTCCACATCCGTGCGGTTCCGGGGATGGACCACCAGATCACAGATATCCTTTATCCGGCCCTGGCGAAGTTGCATGAGGTCTTCCATGGCCTTACCGCTGGCAAACTTGAGGCGGTCGAATACTGCTGCGGACACATTATCACTGCCGACAATTTCACGGATAGCCTCAATATCCCCCGGATCAAGTGCCGATGGCTTATCAACGGCAACGGGCTCATTTCCAACGGACTGCATCTGCTGAAAATCCTTGTCCGACAGCTTCAGTTCCCGCTGTATCACCCGGAGGAACCCCGGGCTGGGGTTTTTAAAGGCGGCCGGATCCCCCCATTTGAAAATGGCGCGAAAGGAATTGGTCGCGGGGGGTGTTTCTAACCATTCGGGTACGGTCTGGCTGGGTGTGGTTTCAATGTTCATTTTGCAGGGTATCCTGTAATCTGTTGAATGTCTTTGTACAAGGGGGAAAGCGCCTTGTACATCCGTTTATAAACCCTTGTGTACAGGGCCTTATAAATACTCACATGGTCCGGATTCGGCAGGAATGTTGCCGCCGGCCGGGTCATCTGTGCGGCCGCCTCCCGGATGCTGCCGTAGATGCCGGTGCCCCTGGCCGTGAGGACAGCTGCGCCTAACCCTGATGTTTCGTGGGTGACAGCCCTCACCATGGGCAGGTTGAAGATGTCTGCCGCGATCTGGCAGATGGCATCGCTCTGGGAGGCGCCGCCGGACAATGCCGCCCGGGTTACCCGTATCTTGCCCCGGGTCTGAAGTCGTTCCAATCCTTCCAGCAGGGCAAAGCCCAGGCCTTCGATCACGGCCCGGTAAACGTGGTCCCGGGTGTGGACATCGCCGAACCCGATCATCGCCCCTTTGGCGTCGGGGTGATCCAGGCCCGGTCCCCAATAGGGCTGAACCAGAAGCCCCATGGCACCGGGCTGGGTCCGTTCCAGACACTGGTTCAGCAGTTCCTCCGGTGCAACCCCGAGTTCCCTGGCCGTTTCCACCTCTTTGTGGGCAAACTCCTTTTTAAACCAGGAGATCATCCAGAACCCCCGGAAGATCTCCACCTCCGGGTTGTAGCACCCCGGTACCGGTGCCGGATACGGCGGCATCCGGGGAATGGCTTCAAAATACCGGTCCGACGTGGTCTGGCCCGTTGCCGTGGTGCCGAAGCTCAGGGAGATCATTGTTTCATCCACCACCCCGGATCCCAAGGTTTCGCACCCCTTATCCGATCCGCAGGCCACCACCGGTGTGCCTTCGGGAAGTCCGGTGCGTCCGGATGCTTCCGCCGTTACCCGCCCGATGACCGTTCCGGACGGATAAAGCTGGGGCAGCTTTTCAGTTTCCACCGGGAAAAGTTTCCGGGTCAATGCCCATTTTCCCGCCCAGCACTGCCGTTTATAGTCAAAGGGAAGATGGCCGATCTGGGATGCTACGGCATCGGCGAACACACCGGTCAACCGGTGGTTCAGAAAACCGGACACCTGCAAATACTTATGGGTGGACGCCCAGATATCCGGCTGGTTCTGCCGGATCCAATTACATTTGCCCTGGGCCTGGGCTGCCATCAGGCGGTCTTCCAGCCCCACCAGCTTGACCCCGGCATTGAGAATACCGGTGGTGCCGAAGACAGGGGCAGCAGTCCGCTGATCCAGCCAGACAATCGCCGGTCGCAGCACATTTCCCGCTGCATCCACATTCACCATGGTGGCCCGTTGTGTGGTGACGCCTACGCCGGCGATACCGGTCCAGATGTCCGGCGCGTTTGTGGCCAGTTGCCGGCAGGCCTGGATCAGACTGTCCCAGTAGATTTCAGGGTCCTGCTCAGCCAATCCGGGACCGGGGCTGACATAGGGACTGTACTCGACCTGCTCCCTTGCCAGCAGCTGGCCGTTGCAATCAAAGACCAGTGCACGCAGACTCTGGGTGCCGCAGTCCAGAGACAATACATATTTATCCTTCATATCTGACATGGCCGTCCTCCGCTGGGTGGGGTGAATAGGCATTTTCCCACAGGTCCTTGTAGTCCCGGATTTCTTTTTCCCACCTGGCCTCATCCCAGTTCAGGCCGGGGGATGCCACCTTGCGGATGCGGTCCATCATGTCCAGGCCGCCGTTGGGCAGCAGCAAACCGATCCGCACCCGTCTCAGCAACAGGTCTGACAGATGCCGGACCTGTTCCGAAGATGCCCCGTGACAAAGTTCAGCCCAGAGGGAATGGGTGGCTGCAATACTCTCATTGCCCACGTCAGCCAGGTGAAGACTGAGATCCGACAGACGGCTGCCGTACCGGCCTCCAAGCCGCAGCCGTTGTCCGGCCGTCAAATTCGCCAAATGGCCGTTGGAAGGAGACAGACCGGGTGCTGAACGAACCGGGCAGGCAGGCCGGGGAAGCCATGATCTTGCCGCTTTAAGCGCATCCCTGGCCAGGAGATGAAAGGTTGTCAGCTTCCCCCCCGTCACCGTCACCAGCCCTTTGTCTTTCCAGACCACGTGTTCCCGGGACTCGGTGGAAGCGCTTTTCTGTGAGTGTTTTGTTTTCCGGCTCAAAACGGGACGGATACCAGTGGTGGCAGCGATGGCATCTTTCGGGGTCAACCCCAGATCCGGGAGCAGAAAATCAAGCCCTTCCATAAGATACGCGATTTCTGCGGTTGTAATACCCGGATCCCGGTTCAGGTCACCCTCAAAATCCACGTCTGTGGTGCCCAGCACCAGACAGCCTTCCCAGGGAAAAATAAAAATCGGCCGGCCGTCCTCGGGCTGGGCAAAGGAGAGCACCCGATCCAGCGGATAGCGGTCTCCGGGAAAAATCAGATGGCTGCCCCGCAGCGGGCGGATATGGAATCCCTTCCGGGGCGATGCCTGGAGGGTTCCCGCAAAAGGCCCTGTGGCATTGATAACCACCCGGGTACGGATTTCCCGCTCCCGGCCGGTCTCGGCATCTTTTAGGCAAACGGACCGGACCTCACCTTTTGTGTTCCGGCCGATGTCCACCGCACGGGTATAATTCCGGGCGTGCCCCCCGGCATCACAGGCATCAAAGATCAACCGCAGCGCAAGGCGGGCGTCATCCACCTGGGCATCCATGAACCCCATACCCGAAACAAGATCCGCCCGGCGAAGCCCCCGGGCCATCCGGCAGCAGGTGTCCCGGTCAAAGGAACGGTGTTGGCGCCGCCCGGCCATCAGGCTGTAAATATTCAATCCGGCGTGCATGGCCGACCGGGAAGGGCCCAAACCTCTGTAGATGGGCATTAAAAACTGCAGGGGCGTCACCAGCCCCGGATAGGTTTTCAGCAACCGCTCCCGCTCTTTGACGGCGGACCGGGTCAGTAGAAATTTACCCTGCTTCAGATACCGCAGGCCGCCGTGGACCATCTTCGAAGACCGGCTGGAGGTGCCCCAGGCAAAATCCTTAGCATCCACCAGAAGGGCTTTCAGTCCGCGGTCCACAGCCAGAGAAAAGGTACCGGCACCGGTCACCCCGCCGCCGGCGATTACGATGTCGTAGCTGCTGTCAAGTTGCGCCAGACTCACGGTATCGCCTCCCATAGTTCTAGGGCATCGGTCATACAGGCGGTGACCAGCGTCCCCACAGCCTTGGGATTCGACCGCAGTGCATCCCTAAGATCCCGGTAATATGCCAAAGATCCGGCACAGGCGTTT
>JAKSBB010000931.1 GCA_022361315.1 Desulfobacterales bacterium | reverse complement strand
TATCAATTGCCCGGTATGGACGGATTAAACGCATTGGAGCAGATGAAGGATGCCCGGCCGGATTCCAGGGTCATTCTTTTAACCGGCTATGCCACCGTTGAAAAACGGCAGGAAGCCATTGAAAAAGGGGCGGTGGATCTTCTGGAAAAACCCGTGGATCTGTTCGTTCTGTCCGAGAAAATTCGGAAATCAGATATAACAAGCTGAGATATTAATTAATTATACATTTTGATAGAAAACAATCAGACAAAGGAGGCCGCTATGGGTAACGAAAACAAAAAAATCAATCTGTTGATGGTGGATGACGAAGAGGAGTTTTTGAATTCGCTTTCAGAGCGTCTGGAAACACGGGATTTCACCGTGACCACTGCCACCCAGGGAGAAGGGGCAATTGAGGCTGCCAAAAAAGGCGGGTTTGATGTGGCCATCCTCGACCTGAACATGCCGGGTATGGACGGTATGGAACTGCTCAAGATCCTCAAAGAGAATCACAAGTTTCTTGAAGTGATTATCCTGACCGGATTCGGCAAGGTGGAGTCCTACAAAGAGGCCACCAAACTCGGGGCTTTTTCATATCTGGAGAAACCCTTTGATATGGATCAGCTGCTTGAAGAGTTGAAAAATGCCTATCACACCCGGCTCAAGAAAAAATTCGAGCACGATAAAAAACGTCAGGAAGAACTGGATGTCCTTGCCATGGGCTCAAGCCCACTGGCGATTCTCAAGTCATTGATGGATATGGATGACGACGAGAAGTAAAGCCGCTTCCAAAACAAAAAAAAGGCGCCCCTGCAAGGATCTGCAGGGGCGCCTTTTTTTTTGTTATATTACTTATGCTGCGTTAGGCACCACAATCACGGGGCAGGGGGCATGGCCGATGACATTCTGGGCCGTGCTTCCCATGAGGATTCTTTCAAGACCGCTGCGGCCGTGGGAACCCAGTACAATCAGGTCGATCTCCTTATCCTTTGCCTCCTGAACAATGTACTCCCAGGGTTTTCCACCCATGTGTACAATGGTCTCGCAGGGGATTTTGGCTTCGTCCACCTTCTTTTTTGCCTGCTCAATGATATTTCTGGCATCCTCAGACATCTTTTCCACCAGGGCAGGGGCAACTTCCATCTGCTCGGGGAAAAGGTCAACAACACTGATAACGTAGATTTCACTATTGCAGATGGCACCAAGGCTGATGGCCTGCTCAACTGCGTTATTGCCATATTCGGATCCATCGACCGCAACCAGGATTCTTTCGCCTCTGGTCAGGGGACATTCGCATACGAGTTTGGTCATAGTCTGCACTCCATCTTAATAGTTATGGGTTTATATCCTTGCCGATTATCAGTGGGCGCTTACAAGTCCCAGCAACGAGAGGGCAACCAATGCACACACCCAGATCGACATGATGACATAAGTATAAGACTTCTCTTTGGCATATTCAACCGCAGAGACCAATAAAGCCCAGAGTGCTACGGAACAGCCCAGGGCAAGACCCAGCATGGTAATGCCGTCGCCGTAGTTCAGGTGGCTGAGATAAAAATGGCCGCCGGGGAATCCGCCGCCCACTTCGTTCCAGATGGTGGCAGCATCCTTGCCCTGGAAGATGGCGTCGAACAGCATGTAGGGATTCAGAACGTTATTGGTCGGGAATGCCACGGCAATAACCGGTCCCACCATGCAGATGATGCAGGAAACGATGGTAACCCAGTATACAATGGCGCCGTATTTCAATGCCGCTTGGGGCATTTCAGGTCTTTCAGTGCTCATATTGATTTCCTCCTTATTGCTGTGCCCGGGTAAATTTGATGATGGAACGGGTCACCATGGAAAAGATGCCCACAAATACCAGTCCGTTGAGCCAGGCCGGTACCGTACCGATGATGCCCAGCATGTTCAGCCCCTTGCTCAGGAGACCGAAGCAGGAGAAGAACATGAAGCCGATGAGCAGGAAGCGGACAAAGCCCGCCTTAACCCGGACAAGGACCATGGCCCCCAGAAGACCGCCAAGGACCTGGCCAACCAGCCAGGGTGCGGCAAACAATGGAATAATGGCGCCCATCAGAAGATACGGCCAGACAGCGATACAATCGCCCATACCCAGGAGAACACCGGAGTTGGCGGCAGCAACCTTCAGGGGGATTGCCATGATCACATTCTGTGCAGGTACAATAGCCCAGCCGGCACCCAGGCCGAAGAAGCCGGACAGGAGGCCGACGCCGACGATGGCGAGGGCACACCATGCAGCGCGGGTCACCGGATAGTCAATAACCTTGTCCATGGAGGCTTCGTAGTAGGGCTGACGGAATTTAAGAAAGTCGGTGAACTTGTCAACGCTTTTTACCTCAGGCCATTCGATTTTCTTACCGCCCACCAGGAAGTATACGGCCAGGGCGCAGAGAATGCCGCCAAGGGCCAGACGGATGATACCTTCCCCGGTGGCGCCCAGATGCTGGGCCACCAGGATGGCACCCTGGGCACCGGCAAATGCACCGACACCGTATGCCGCGGCACAGAAGATACAGATCTTCAGGTTGGCCAGGCCGGTTTTCATAAATAGCCCGGTAGAAACAAGACCGGAGAACATGGCCACAATGAGGCCTGTTGCCCGGACAATCAGACTGTCAACGGGGGTGAATGCCAGCATGAACGGGGTGAATAATACACCGCCGCCGATACCGCCGATAACCGCTACCATGGCAATGGCAAAGCTTAAAAAGAAAAATCCGAACAACCATCCCCAGATGGCGCCGCCGGACATGGCCCCTTCAGCTGTTTCCGCGTTCCCTGTGATCAGGGCCAGTGCCACATAAGATAAAATCAATACCAGTAACATGACATTGACCTCCAACCACGGAGATTTGAACATCTTACCCATTTACTTCCTCCTGTTAATAAAATTATTTTTTAACAATAGTATCGGACTTCGGCCGATTCAATTCTGTGTTACACCTGCCCCGGTAAGGAAATATCCCGGGGCAAATCGGGGCAAAACTCCCCGTATTTTTTTCAGGCAAATATAAGACCTATATAGTCAGTTGAGGAAAAAATCAACAAAAACCATCAGGAAAATCGTCTTTTTGTCGGCCGAATGACCGACCGGCAAAGAGGCGAACTCCTTAGGGAATAGGCAATTCCCAGTTTTTTAGTAGGGTTTTGTTTTGCCCGATTTACCTGGGATTGAGGGAATGTTCATTCAATTGTATACAATTTCTTCGGCCGGAATTTATCGGCGTTTTCCCGGTTGGTTCGGGTGGGAGGAATGGATCGCGATAACTTGTGGTTTTTTAGATCGGACTTATGTTGACGGCATACCTTATTAATAAGAGGAACGAATATGGGCATATCATCTGATCATAATCCCCACCATCTGGTCATGGGGGAGCTGGTTGATTTCCTCTCCGGAAATCTTCTGCCTGATACCCATGATGAGCGCTACCGTCAGAAACTTTCCAGGTACCTGGTTGACCATTTAGGGTATCGGTCTGCCGATATCATTCAGAACCGGGAGGTGGTGATCCGCACTGCAGGAAATGCGGCGCGGCTGTATGTGGATTTTCTGGTCTTTGTGGGAGGCCGCTGCGGTATGCTGGTGAACTATGCCCCCGGGTCTCTGGTGACCCGGCGTCTGTCAAACCTGGCCCTCTCCAGAATTATCGAACCCTATCAGATCCCCGTGGTGGTCACCACCAATGGTGAGGATGCCGAAGTTATCGAAGGGCGCACCGGGAACGTTTTAGGGGCGGGGCTGGCTGCGATTCCCGGCCCGGATGATGCTTTGTTCGGCGCGTCCTCCAAATCCATTGATGAAACCCTATTTGAAAAGGCATGCCGAATTGTCTATGCCTGCGAGATAGACGGGGCCTGTCCCTGTGATACCGGTGTTTGTGTGATCAGTCCTGATAAATTGGACTGAGTTTGGCCTACTCTCCGTTGAGAATCTTGGAAAGATAAAACCCGGTATGTGACCGGGTATTGCCCGCCACTTCTTCTGGCGTCCCCGACGTAATGATGGTGCCGCCTTTGTCCCCGCCTTCAGGTCCCAGATCGATGATATGGTCGGCGCATTTAATGACGTCCAGGTTGTGCTCAATAACCACAACCGTGTTGCCGGCATCCACCAGTTGGTCCAGCACGGAGAGCAGCCGCCGGATGTCATCCACATGGAGCCCCGTTGTGGGCTCGTCCAGAATGTAGATGGTTTTTCCGGTACTTCGTTTTGACAATTCCTTTGCCAGTTTGATCCGCTGGGCCTCCCCGCCGGAAAGTGTGGTGGCAGACTGCCCCAGTTTGATGTAGCCAAGGCCCGTGTCCACCAGGGTGGTCAGGGTGTTCCGGATGGCGGTGACCTTGTCAAAGAACCGGACGGCCTGGTTAATGGTCATGTCCAGGACATCGGCAATGTTTTTACCCTTATATTTAATTTCCAGGGTTTCCCGGTTGAAGCGTTTTCCCTTGCAGACATCGCAGGTCACGTAAACGTCCGGCAGGAAGTGCATTTCAATTTTGACAATGCCGTCGCCGGCGCAGGCCTCGCAGCGTCCGCCTTTGATATTGAAGCTGAAACGTCCCGGTTTGTACCCCCTGGCCCGGGCATCCGGAGTCTGGGCAAAGCGTTCCCGGACATGGGTCAGTACGCCGGTGTAGGTGCCCGGATTGGACCGCGGGGTTTTACCGATGGGAGACTGGTCAATGTGGATGACCTTGTCCAGGTGGTCAATACCGGTGATGCCTTTGTGGGGACCCACAGGTTTTCCGGAACGGTTGATCTGGTTGGCAAGGGCCTGGTAAAGGGTGGTGAGCACCAGGGTGGATTTTCCTGAACCCGACACCCCGGTGACACAGGTGAAGCAACCCAGAGGAAAGGCGGCATCAATCTCTTTTAGGTTGTTGGCGGCAGCGCCTGTAACCATAAGAGAACGTCCGTTTCCTTTTCTGCGTGTCGCCGGTATTTCTATGCGGTGTTTGCCGGAAAGATATAAGCCGGTGAGGGAGTCTTCCGAATGGACTAGCGCCTCCGGCGTGCCGGAAAACACAACCTCCCCGCCGTTGATGCCGGCCCCGGGACCGATGTCCACAACGTGGTCGGAGGCCATGATGGTATCTTCGTCGTGTTCCACCACCAATACCGTGTTCCCCAGGTGCTTGAGATTCATCAGGGTGTTAAGGAGCCTGGCGTTGTCCCGCTAGTGAAGGCCGATGCTGGGTTCGTCCAGAACGTAGAGCACCCCGGTGAGCTTGGAGCCGATCTGGGTGGCCAAGCGAATGCGCTGGCTCTCACCGCCGGAAAGTGTGGCGGCGGAGCGGTTCAGGGTGAGGTAGTCCAGTCCCACATCCTCAAGAAATCCCAGCCGCTGAATCAACTCCCGGACAATGGCATCGGCAATGGTTTTGTCTCTGCCGGACAGCGACAGATCCCGGATAAAGTTGCCGGCCTTACGCACGGATAAGGCGGTGAGTTCCCAGATACGGATGTCACTGACCCTGACGGCGGCCGAGGCCGGATTCAGCCGGGTGCCGTTGCACTTGGTGCAGGTT
>JAKSBB010000552.1 GCA_022361315.1 Desulfobacterales bacterium | reverse complement strand
GGTCCGGGTGAACCCTTCAGCCCAGGTGAATTTTTCACCCATAGGATTCTTCCACCTTTGAAATTCTGATTCTGTAGTCTGAATACCAGAGGGCCTTTCCTTTTTTCTGGGCCGCCTTGTGGGCCGCGTTGGCTTTCCAGTTTCGTATGGATTCCATATCTGACCAATAGGAAACCGTAATGCCTAAACCTTCCCTGGCAGACTCCACGCCCAGAAACCCCGGCTGTTCGGCAGCCAATGCCATCATTTCGGCCGCTGTTTTGCTGTATCCCTCATCCCGGTCGGTTCTGAGGGAAGTGAAGATAACGGCGTAATAAGGGGGTTCCGGTGTCCCGGCAATCTCCGGTTGCGGAGGGGCGTCAGGGGCGGGGACCTTTTCCGGTACCCTGAGGATTTTATGGCCGGCGGCAGAGAGTACGGCTGTTGCATCGGCCAGGGCTTGGGTTTTTACCAAAAGGTAATCCGTGTCAAAGGTGGAGACTGCAAAAAGACTGATACCGGCACGGGCAAGGGAGGCGGACAGATCCGCCAGAATACCGGTAAGGGAGAAATCAAGGGGGCCCTTCACCTTGATGATGGACCAGCCGGTTTCGGACTGGTCCGAGGGAACGATCAATGCGGATTCACAGACAACGGAGAGTTCCTCGTCCGTCCGGGTGACGGAATAAAAATTGCTCCCGAATACCGATTCCGGAACGGGTTTGCTTTTATCCAGTCGGTGTACGGTATATCTGCCTTGGGTGACGATGAGTTCCAAAGGTGTCATAATGTATTCCTGTTTTAATGAAGTGGGCCGTGACTGTGTTTCCGAAAGGGTGTTGGGGACTTCCGGTGCACGTTAAGTTTAAGTATACGCTAAATGAACGGGGCCATCCACCCAATTGTGCATCTTAAATGATATTAATTCGGGTAAATTAATAATCCGAAATTTAAGTTGCATCCCTCCCACCGGATATTATATTCTTGCCCAGTTTGCAGCCACCGGACACAATACCATAGGCAAAAATACGAACCAGAGATCTCGACAACATGAGTAAAAAAAGCGGAAAAACAACCCTGGTGATCGGCGGATGCCGCAGCGGAAAAAGCAGGTATGCCTTGGATGCTGCCAACCGGACCGCAGCGGATAATAAGATATATCTGGCCACCTCGGTCCCCACGGATCCGGAAATGGAAAACCGGGTGGAGCGCCATCAGGCAGAGCGGGGGCCGGATTGGAGAACCGTTGAGGAACCGGTGCTGATTCACGAGGCCATCCAAAGTGTTCAGGATACCGCCCGGGTGGTGCTTGTGGATTGTCTGACCCTGTGGACCTCAAATCTTCTGTTTCAGGAAGCGGATGAGGCAGAGGTGATGGCCGCGGTTGACAAGTTGACCGATGTCCTGGTTCAGGTGCCCTGCCCGGTTTACCTGGTGACCAACGAAGTGGGATACGGGATCGTTCCTGAAAACAGCCTGGCACGTCAGTTCAGGGATATGGCCGGTCTGGTGAACCAGCGGGTGGCGGCAGCGGTTGACCGGGTGATACTGACAGTGGCGGGCATCGATGTCCAGATCAAACCCAATACCTTAAATGACCTTACCCGGGGGGAAAACTGATGGGGTACAATCATCTGTTCGGACCGGTGGCCTCAAGGCGGCTGGGAGTCAGCCTGGGGGTGGATCTGGTAACCCACAAAGTCTGCAGCCTGGACTGTGTTTATTGTGAGTGTGGCGAAACCACGGATCTGACACTGGAGCGGCAACCCTGGGTCTCCTTTGATGCGGTCCGCAGGGAACTTACCCAATACTGGGCCGAAAATCCCGACCCGGATTACATTACCTTTTCCGGTTCAGGTGAACCCTGCCTCAACAGTGAACTGGGCCGTGTAATTGACTATATAAAGGACAGCAAACCCGATATCCGGGTGGCTGTGCTGACCAATGCCACCCTGATGGCGGATGCCGGGGTGAGGAAAGATCTGATGCGGGCCGACCTGGTGGTGCCGTCGCTGGACGGGGTGTCGGCTGAGGTGTTTGAACAGATAAACCGGCCCTGCGAAGGACTGGATTCTGAATCCATGATCCGGGGTATGGAGAGGTTCCGGGAGGCATTCAAGGGCAGGCTCCATCTTGAGATTTTTATCCTGAAAGGGGTGAATGACACCCCCGAAGAAATCGCATTATTCAAATCTGCCATCCGGCGAATACAGCCGGATCTGGTTCAGCTCAACTCCCTGGACCGGCCCGGCACCTGTGATTCGGTGGCACCCGCCCCAAGAGTCACCCTGGAAAAGGTAAGGGATGCCCTGGGACCGGAAGGGGTGGAGATCATTGCCCGGGTGCCCAAGGCAAAAGGCAGGGAACCGGAAGCAACCGATGCGAAGCAGCAAGAAAACCTTGAAGCTGCTGTTCTTGAAACCATCCACCGCCGTCCGTCCACTGTGGCGGACCTGTCGGATATGCTGGGAGCCGCACCGGAAAAAATCCTGGCCATTTTGAATGATCACCTGTCCCGGGGGCGGATTGAGTCCCGGGAACAGGCCAGGGGGCTGTTTTACCAGACCCGGAAGACGGAGCAATAACAATGGCGAACCAAAATCATGGGGTTTTAGGGGATCTTCGGGCCTGCATGGCCTTTATTACTATCCTGCCCGCAGGTAAGAATCCTCCCTATTCACCGGTGGGCATGGTCCGGTTTTTCCCCGTTGTGGGAATCATTATCGGCCTGCTGCTGGCATTGGTGGATGCAGCGGCTTCAAAGGTGTGGGCACCCCCAGTGGCTGCTTTGATCGACCTTGTTTTTCTGGTTGGCGTTACAGGTGCATTCCACCTGGACGGCCTGGGGGATGCTGCGGACGGCATGTTCAGCCACCGGGGACGTGAACGGGCCCTGGAGATCATGAAGGACAGCCGGACAGGGATGATGGGACTTGTGGCCGTGGTGCTGGGTCTCTCCCTGAAGCTGGCTGGAATATGGTCGGTGAAGACAACGGCCTCACCTCTGATGACTGCAGGTATTCTGGTGGTGGTGCCGGCCTGGGCCAGGGCGTCCATGATTTTTGGCATCCGGTTTCTCAATTACGGGCGGCAGGG
>JAKSBB010000779.1 GCA_022361315.1 Desulfobacterales bacterium | reverse complement strand
GGTAAAGGGCCTGGTAAAGGCCGTAGAGCATGTTGATGGGCGCGGTGTGGTGGTAGGCCCGGGTGGCACCTTCCCAGTAATTGATGATCATGGCCAGATCCAGGTACCAGTTGGGCACCTTGGTTTTCCGTGCCTTGACGGCGGCAACGGCCCGGTCTGAAAAGGAGATCGGGGCCAGACCCGGCGGGCAGGACAGGCATTTCTGTGTGCCGCTGTAAATGGCGTCCACACCCCAGTCATCCAGACGGATCTCCATGCCGCCAAACGAAGTCACGGCGTCAACCAAAAACAGGGTGTCCGTACCCTTGAGCAGTGCACCGATCTCAGCCACCGGATTTTTAACACCGGTGGAGGTTTCGGCATGAACCACGGCCACGATTTTGTAGGATTTTTCAGAAAGTGTCTGCTTCACCTGATCGGTGAGCACCGGGGTACCCCATTCAAATTCCAGGGTCTCCACCTCGGCCCCCAGGCGAGTGGCCACATCCTGCATGCGCATACCGAACACCCCGTTGATCAGAATCAGAACCGGATCCCCCGTTTCCACCAGGTTCACAAAACAGGTTTCCATGCCTGCGGAACCGGTGCCGGAAACCGGTATGGTCAGCTGGTTGTCCGTATGGAACAAGGACTTCATCTGGTCTTTGATGGCATCCATGATACCGATAAAGGTGGGATCCAGGTGCCCGATGGTGCTCGTGGAGAGCGCGGTGAGCACGGACGGATCCACGCAGGAGGGCCCGGGACCCATAAGGGTGATTTCCTGAATGTTCTTTAATGCATTTTCCATAGGTGTTGCCTCGTCATTATATATGGTTTGTCATTGATGTCAGATTCACAGGAGACCAGTCTACACAGGAACCGCCCCATGTTCAACCGTCAGCGCCACAATATCCGCCGCAGGAATGTCCCGGGACGGTACT
The DNA here is from genome assembly GCA_022361315.1 of Desulfobacterales bacterium. Next base: position 9,132 of record JAKSBB010000779.1, on the reverse strand, counting down.
TTTTTCTTCACCGCCAGAGCGGCGGCAGCGCCCATCGCCTGTCCCATGGCCATACAGGTACACTGGGCCCGGATACCGGCAAAGGCCAGCCGTTCCGATGAGACGATCCTCCCGGCAACAAGAATCCGTGCCGTGCCTTTGGGGATCAGGGAGCGAAACGGCACCTTGGGCAGCAGTTCAGGTGTTTCCAGAAAAGAGACCTCACACCCCACTTCTTTGGAATGGAGATCAATGTAATTGAAGGCGTTGCAGATACTGTCCTCAAACGGGGTCGCCTCCAGAAAATCCGCCTGGGTCACCACATATTCGCCTTCTACCCGGAAGGTGTCGCGGCCCAGGGCCTTGGGAAACATGGTGGCAAGCCTCGCCCGCTCGCATCCCGGTACGGATTCTCTGAGGAATTTATACATCCGGAGCATCCGCTCCCGCCCCTCGATGTTGGCCCGGGTCTGACCGTCGGCGTCAGAGGTGTCGGACTCATAGACATGGGTACCGTTGTGACCGCCGTGGTCCAGGAAATTCTTAAACGGGAGCATGTTGGGATAGGCGAAATCCCCCTTTTTCAGGGTGCCGTCCGCCATGGCCTCATCGTAAATGGTCTGGACTTCCTGCTCCCAGACCTGCTCGTGCTCTATGTCTTCGATTTTGTACTGGTAGGCACCGGGCTGACGCCGGTCGTCCCGGATGATAGGCAGACCTAAACTCCGGGCCACATCCGCATCCCCGGTGCAGTCGATGATCTCCCGGGCCTTTGTTTTCCGGCAGATGCCGCGGCCCATGGAGGTGACTTCCCAGAAGTCCCCGTCCTGCCGGACTTCCGAGATAAATTCATGGTAGTGAATGAGCACGCCGGCATCCGTGGCAGCCTGCTCGGCCACCGCCGCATACACCGGCACGTTGATATACGAGTAATAGCCGGGGGTTTCCACGGGACGCCGTTTCTTCCAGTCGGGAATGGGCAGTCCCTCGATTTCCTTGCTCCTGGTGTAGAGTTCCCAGGCAATACCGAGCACCACCGGTCCCCGGGTGGAGTAGAAGTGGTTGGGCATATACACCCCGCCGTAGGTCATGGTGCCCCCCAGCATGGAGTCGGCTTCGATGACGGAGGTCACCGCCCCTGCCCTTGCTGCCTGAATCGCGGCCACATGGCCGGCCGTACCGCCGCCGGCCACCAGTACGTCAACGGTTTCGTTTATCTTTTTCACGGGTTGGGTTCCTTGGCAAGGGCATGCCCGCTAAATTGCGGGCATGCCTCAGGTTCAGGTCGTCTTCAAATTAAGATAGTTAATCTTCGATGGAGACGTTTTTCAGGTAGTAGTCTTCTGCAGCCCTGGGCTTGTAGTTCTTCACCTTGGTGGAGATGGCCTCAAAGGTCATGGGCTGGTAGAGGTAGATGAACGGGGGATTGTCGAACATGTATTTCTGGAGATCCATATAGATGGCAGCGCGCTGCTTTTCGTCGGGGATAACAGCAACCTTGGTCAGCATCTCTTCGATCTTGGGATCGTGCCAGGAAGAGTAACTCTGCTTCCAGCCGCCCAGGGTACCTTCCAGACGTTCCAGGGGTTCGCCTTCGCGGCAGGACCAGGAGTCGCCGAACATGGGGGGCAGCTCTTTTTTGGCTTCCAGATCCCAGTACTTGCCGGATTCCATCAGGGTCAGCTTCATGTCAATGCCCACTTCAGACAGGTAGCCCTGGATGGCTTCGCACACCTGCTCGAACTGGGAGTAAGCACCGGTGGGTGCTGCCATTTCAATGGAGAATCCATCGGGATAACCGGCTTCCTTCAGTAGGGCTTTGGCCTTTTCAGGATCGTAACCAAAGGGTTTGACAGAGGCGTTGTATCCCAGGTTGGAGGGAACGAAAAAACCGTTGGTGGGTCTGCCGTGGCCGTTAAACAGGGCGTCAACAATGGCATCGATATCTACGGCATAGTTCATGGCCTGACGTACTTTGGCGTTCTCGGTGGGCAGCCCTTTACCGGACGTCAGGTTATTAAAGGTAATGTAGAATACACGGTCCACAGGATACTCAACCACTTTCACGCCGGAAACGCCTTTGAGCATGGCGGCTTCTTCAGCGGTGAGGCGGGAAACGATATCCATTTCACCGGTTTTGATGGCTGCCATACGGGTGGCGGACTCGGCGATGGGTCTGAAAACAACCTTGGCCGCTTTGGGTTTATCTTCTTCCCAGTAATCGGGGTTGGCTTCGTATACCAGGCGGTCACCCTTTTTCCATTCCACAAAACGGAAGGGGCCGGTGCCCACGGGATGCTTAACAAATCCGTCCTCGCCGACTTCCTTCAGATACCCTTCGGGTACGATATTCCAGAAGTAGGAGACCTGTCTGAGCAGGAGCGGATAGGGTGCATCCAGTTTCAGGCGGATGGTGAAATCGTCGACCTTTTCCACGTCTTTGACGATATCCCATTTCTTACGCCAGGTGACGTCTTTGCCCTTACCGCGGTTCCAGGAGAAGATTACGGAATCCGCGGAGAAGTCCTCGCCATTGTGGAACTTTACCCCTTTGCGGAGTTTCATGGTGTAGACTTTACCGCCATCGGTAACTTCCCAGCTTTCAGCCAGGGCCGGCTCAATCATGCCATCGTCGTTCACCACCACCAGGGAGTTGTACAGCCGCCATCCGGCATTGGATGCGTTCCGGTCCGCCCCGTAGCAAAGATCCAGAGAGTTGGGGTCACTGGTCAGGGCCACCCTCAGGGTGCCCTTGGGGGCAGCCGTTGCTGCCTGGACCATCATCATTGCTGCGGCCACAACAAGCGCCAACCACATCATTCTTAGTTTCATACTTCGCCCTCCTTACGTTTCACGCATTGGTGTTAAGGGTTGATAAAATTAGATATTCTTATCAACAAATATTACATAACATGCATTATGCATATCACATATTATATATTACGCAAAGATGTAAATGTTTACATTTTTGCCGCTGCATCTCTATACAAAGGGGTACTATAATTTATATTTTCTCGTTCCCGGCCGGTGGCCGGGTGTCTTGCGGGTGGCTTGTTACTTAAAGCGTCTTATCCCCTGCTGCCTTTAATATGGGAGGCACAAATGCGGGCGTGCTCCCTTGCCAGAAACCTGGCTTTTTCCTTATCCTGCTCAACAATAGCTTCCAAAATGGGTACGTGGCGGCTTAATGCTTTTTCCCAGTCCATGACACTACGGGCATATTGAACCAGGAAAGTATGGATCTGCAGGTGAAGGGCCTGGTACATGGACAGGAAGAAGTCGTTTCCGGCCTGGCGCACCAGGGTCAGGTGAAAGGTATAATCCCTTTCGGCAAAGGATTCCGCATCAATGATCCGTTTGGGATTGAACTCCAGAAGACGTTCCAGCTCCTGGATTTGCTCACGGGTTCTGGTTTCGGCAACTTTGGCGGCAATCTCGGACTCAATGCTGTTTCTGGCTTCCACCAGATCTCCCATACGGTCGGCATTGATCTGGGGAAATAGAGGGATAAGCACATTATCCAGGGCGGGAACGGAAACGGTTTCGCTGACAAAGGCGCCTTTGCCGTGGTGAACCTGGATGACACCCCAGGCAGCCAGTTTGGCCAGGGCTTCCCTCAGGGTCAGCCGGCTGACATCGTACTCCTTGAGCAGTTCCTGCTCACTGGGCAGTTTTTCCCCGGGGCCGAACTCACAGGAACGGATCCGGTCTTTCAGGCTTTCCACAACAGCTTCGGACGCGGTAATCTTCTTCAGCGGTATCGTCATTCATCCTCCCTTATTGGTTATATAACCCATTCATATGACACTGATCTGATCAGTGTCAAGACAAAATTTATTTTAGACTCGGTAAGCACATTCCAGCCCGGGATGAATGATACAAAACAGATCAAAACGCCCGCCAAATAAAGAAGAGCACGGAGCACTTCATATAAATACGTCAATGCGGTCGTCATTTTTCTCAAGCAGCCCCAGATCGGCACAGAATCTGCAATTTATCCCCGTAACAAGGAATGAACCGGAAAATTTTTCCCTTTCCGAAACCTGCATGACGCAATGAGGATGGTATGAAAAAAATCTGCATCATCACAGACACCCTGAGAAGCCACAGCTTGCTTAAGCCGTTAATCGACACCCTTCAGGCAGATCCGGAAGCGGATCTGACCGTGCTGGCCACCTACCGGCACAGCACCCGTGACATTGAGCTGAGCTTTGCCAGCATCGATGCCGGGGCGGACTATACGGATCAGTCCCTGGAAATCTCAGTCGCCCCGGGGGGGACTTATACACGCACCTCCGCCGACCAGGAACAGCAGGCATTTGCCGCGGCCCTGAGAGATATAGATCCTGAGATTGTGGTGCTTTTCGGCCACAGCTTCACCACCTTCTCCGCAGCGGTGGCAGCCTTCCTCTCGGATATTCCGGTGGCGCACATTCAGGGCGGCGAATCCGATTACGGGGTCTGGGACGATGCCCACGGCTTCGGCATCACCAAGATCGCCAACCTCCACTTTACCGCCACGGAAACCTATCGTCGCAGAGTTGTAGGCTTCGGGGAACATCCGGACCGTGTCTTCAACGTCGGCGATCTTTCAGTGGACCACCTTCTGAACACCGGGGTGCCCGGAAAGGAAGAATTCTGCACAGCAATGGGTTTTGATCCGGCCGATGAATTTATCTTTGTCTCCATGACGCCGGACAGGGCCATCGGTTCCCGGAATCGCCAGTTAATGAAGGCGGTAACCGACGCCCTTGAAAACCCCAAGTACGCCCCCTTTAAAATACTCTGCGAACACCCCGGCCCCAAAGGGTTTGCACAGATCATGCAGAACGAGATGGAAGAACTGGTCCGTCGCCACCCCGGCCGTGTGGCATTCATCTCCGATGAGGCGGAAATTATTGCCGCCATGACCCACTGCAGAGCCATCGTCGGCAACACCGACCGCTGTGTCACCGATGCCGCCGCCTTAAGGACACCGGTGGTCCTGGTGGGTGACCGCCTCAAGGACAGGGAAAATCCGGGACACATGGTGCCGGCCCCTGCAGGCCAAGAAAACCTGAATAAGGAAACTGTGGACAATGCCCTGGCACAGGCGATCTGCCCTGAATTTAAAATTGGATTGATGTTTCTGACCTCCCCCTTTGAGCAGGACAACACCCCGGGCCGTATCGCAGGTGTACTCCGGGCATACACCCGGGCGGATATTGCCGCAAAAACCCAGTATAACGAATAACCCGCCTATACGATCCCCGTCCCGGCAGAAAACGTGTTCCTTCAGAACCTAAGGCTGCCGGGACTTTCCCACCTTTTCAAATGCATCCCCATTTTCCCTTTACCCGTGTTGACATTTTTCCCCGATCCATTAGAGTGTAACTCTTCGATAACGGACTTAGGACAAACTTCCGGGGGAGATATGCCAGACACACTGAACCAGCAACCGGACGCGGTAACCATCGGCGGCAGATTCGGATGGGCCCTGACCAAAACCCTTGCCCTACGCCATCCGGACTGGCAATTCCTGTTTGTCATGCGGGATCAAAATAAGGTGGATGAGGCCACGGCCACGGGTCTGGTGTCATCCTTTTTCGGAGATAAAATCGAGAAAGCCGACAGCCCTGACCTTCAGGAAAAGATCAGGATGCCGGGAAACGTGAACTTCTGCAGCCTGGACACGTTTCAAATGAACTTCAGGGGGCAGGTCCGCAGGCTTTTCATTCCGGCCATTCCTTCCAGCCGTATCCGTGAGGTCCTGGTCCGGATGATCGACTGCGGCATTCCCGTTTCAGCATTTTCCGACTGTGAAGTACTCTCGGTTTCCAAGGGTATGGAGACCGAAAGTCTGGAGTTTCCCCACGAAATCATGGATGAGGTGCTCGGCTGTCAGGCTGTGGTGGCCCTGGGGGGTAACCTGGCCTTTGAATTTGCCCTGGGGGATCCCATGCTCATTGAGCTGGCGGGATATAGAGCCAATACCCGGCGCATCACCGAATTTTTCTCCGGGTCCAACCTCATGATCTACGAAACTTATAACCGCCGAAAGCTCAGTCTTGCCGGCCCCATGAAAAACATCCATTCCCTGGCCACGGGCATGACCAGTGAAGTGTTCGGCTATTCCAGCGTCTCCACCGTGGCCACCATGGGCCTGAGTGAATTTGAACGGGCCGCTTTTATCGTTCAGTTTCCTAAGAAGTGGCATGCCCTGGCCCGGCGTCTGCAGCGCCTGCCCTTCCATTTCCGTTCCGTCCCCCTGGCCGGGGGTGCCATGAGCGACTACCACCTGTTTCGGTTCACCCGGAACTTCAACGCCGGCCAGGCTTTTGTGCGGAAAACCCGGGAAGGCCTTACCGCCCCCCAGGCCGTGGCCGCCATCTCCCAAGAGGCCACCATCGAAAGCTTTGTTTCCGCCCTGCCCACAAGAGAGTTCCTGCGCCGCCTGGGGTGCCGCTGCCCTGTCATTGAAACCATGTGCCGTATTTTGAACGGTGAGGTGACGCCGGATCAGGGGCTCAAGGCGGTGATCCGGCAGGAAAACCTGATTCCCACCTGAATCCCAAGAAATGCTGTAGAGTTAATTACTGAAGCGGATCTGAAGCAGGCTTGGAACGCCAGCAGACCTCATTGCCCGCTTCGGGATGCAGAGGCACAAACCGCGACAGCACCAGGGACACAAAAGCCAGTGCAGCACCGGTAACAAACACCGCAGCCGGCGAAATGATCCACAGACCGCCATAGGCCGCAGGCAACACCACTGCAGCAATATGATTAATGGTGAAGGAGACCCCTGCCGTAGGGGCCATATCCTTGGGATCAGCAATTTTCTGAAAGTAGGTTTTCATAGCAATGGCCATGGCAAAAAAGAGATGGTCCAGAATATAGAGGACAACGGCAATCCAGGGACTCTGAACAAAGGCATAGCCCAGAAAAATCACGACAAGCCCGATGTATTCCACCGTCAGGGTCCGGCGTTCCCCCCATTTGCCGATGAGCCGTCCGATCTGCGGGGCACAAACCATATTCAACGCGCCGTTGGCAAGGAACATCACGGAAATGGCCCCGGCATCAAACCCGAACCGCTCCACCATCAGAAAGCCTGCAAAGACCACAAAAATCTGACGGCGGGCGCCCCCCAGAAACTGAAGGGCATAGAACAACCAATACCGTTTGCGAAGGATGATCTTTTTGTGCTGGGCCACCTTTTCCGGAAACTGGGGAAATGCCAGCCAGCAGAAGATGGCGATGGCCACGGTTGCCCCGCCGCTGACCAGATAGACCACCTCCATGGAGACTTGCATCATATCCAGCATCAGCCAGACCAGTCCGAAGGCAATCAAAGATGCGAATGATCCGATGGCCACCATTCGCCCCATATTATAGGCGGCGTTTTCCTTGTCAAACCATTGCAGCTGTAGGGACTGGTTGACGGTTTCATAATAGTGAAACCCCGTGGACATCAGTATGGTGGTGGCATAAAGCCCTATTACGCTGGGAAAGAAACCGGTGATGGCCGTCCCGATTCCCAGCATCAGCAGGGAGACCACGGCCAGGGTCTGCTCCCGCATCAGGAGGAGGACAAAGACCACGGCAAATGCCAGAAACCCCGGAATTTCCCGAAGGGACTGAAGAATCCCGATCTCCACCCCGGTAAAGGCGGCGCGTTCAATGGTAAAATTATTCAGCAATGCCTGCCAGGTGCCGAAGGAGAGCGGCATGGCCGCCGCCATGAGGAACAACAGCATCTCAGGACGTAGCCACCCCTTTTTTAATGTCTGGTTTGATGCGGGGGACATATTTAATCCTTTCCAATAAACTCGTTCATACACGGTTAAACATGCCCCACTTTAAAATGGATTCAAAATGTCGTATATACACATATATGACAAAAAATATCGCAAATAAGACATCTCTTGTTTCATCTCCCCCCTCCGCCCTGAAGGTAGGGCAACTGGAGGATTTCCCCCGGGACATGACATTCAGACAGGATGTGCGTCGGAAAGGCAGTGATGAACCCCTGCATTCACATAAACTCGGCCAGCTTCTCTATGCCTCCAGCGGCGTTATGCAGGCCACGGCAGACGGGGCCATCTGGGTTATCCCTCCCCAGAGAGCCGTCTGGATTCCCCCCGGTACCATGCATGCCATTAAATTCATCCACACCGTCACCCTGAGAAACATATATTTCGCCCCGCGGATCATTACGGGCTTACCTGCCAGTTGCCAGGTCATGGCCATCACCCCCTTGATGCGGGAACTGATCGCCGAAGCTGTGACCTTCCCTGCCCTCTACAATCCGGACGGTATGGAAGGCCGTATCTGCCGCCTGATACTGGATCTTCTAAAGACCACACCCGCTGCCCCGCTGCATTTGCCCGTACCGGATCAAGGCCCCATCCGGAAAATAGCCGCCTATCTGAAAGACCACCCCAGCGATAAAACCACCCTTGAGGCGTGGGCCGATCGCCTGGGTACCACCTCCCGCACCCTGGCCCGGAATTTCAAAACCCAGACCGACATGACCTTCGGCCAGTGGCGCCAGCAGGCCAGGCTGCTTGAGGCCCTCAGCCGTATTGCCGGTAACCGCCCCATCGCCCACATTGCCCAGGACCTGGGTTATTCATCCCAAAGTGCCTTCAGCGCTATGTTCAAAAAGGCTTTGGGGGTCACACCGGGGAACTACTTCAAAAATAAATAAAAGTGGTTTAGCGATTTGAAGGCAATCTGTCCGGCCGAGCAATAAATCGCCATCGGTTAAATGGCATGCCGCTCCGGCACACTGTCCAGAATTTTATCCCCCAGCCGCCTGGCACCGTCATCCACCATTTTCAGGGCCTTTTCCCTGTCCCTGGGCAAAACGGCATCAAAGGTGACGGAATTGATCCCGTGAATCCCTAAATAAACGGTATCCACCTCAATCAGCTCGATCATCTTTTTCTGCTCCTCCAGCACCTCACGTTCCGTGGCGGGAACAAATTTCCCGGTTTGAACATCCTCCGCCAACTGGCTTTCTCCAAATGCCCCCATGGTGGTCATGGAGACGCCCACGGGTTTTGTGGTATTGACCAGTTTTGCATTGGCAACAGCATTCTCAATACCTTTGCCTTTGCCGGCACCGCCGAAAATAAGGATATCGATGTGCCGTATCCCGGCCTTATTCAG
>JAKSBB010000073.1 GCA_022361315.1 Desulfobacterales bacterium | reverse complement strand
CGGGATGTAGCGGGACCGCCCGATGGCCTTGGCCACGACCTCCTTGCCCGAGCCGCTGGGGCCGGTGATCAGCGTCGTGATCTCGCCCATGCGGTCGTAGAGCGTGCGACGGTAGCGGCGCAGGTCGTGGGTGAAGATCGACTGCCAGATCGCCGCGCGCAGCCGCACGGTTGGGGCGGATGCGCCGATCAGGTGATGGAAGATCTGTAAGAACGCGCGACGGACCTGGAAGCAGAACGCCATCGCGTGTGTCGCGCTCAGCGTCGGCTCGCCGGTTTCTTTAGCGGGGCCGAGATAGTGCTCGAAGTCGGCCGCGAACCGGGGGTAATACGACACACGCACCGCGCGCGAACCGGTGATGCCCTTGCTGAACGTCTCGTTCATCTGCTTGTAATAGCGGTGGTACAACACGAACAGCACCACGTCCTCGTAGATCGCATGATCCGCGGCTTGGCGCATCGCCTCGAACGCGGCAGGGCGGGCGTCGTCGATCAACGCCCCAGCCATCTCGACCAGTTTCAGGATATTGGGTTGCGGCATGGCTTCCGCCGCTCGCACGTTCCAGTCCGCCCCTTCAGCCACGAACGCGCCGCCCAGGGCCTTGCGCTCGAGTTCCACACGCTCCGGTAAAAACGGATTGCAATACACCAGCGCGGAGATGGTCTGAGCAAGTTCCCGCTGAGAATCAGTGAAGAGATAATTTGATGTCATGCAATTATTGTAAGTTATGTATGCAAAAATAGACAATCAATTCGATTCAGATTTGCGTGGAACCACGTGATGAGATTGTAAATTTCTGTCAATTAATCGTTTGCGTTTTTTAGCATGTTTTGGCATCGCCCTTGTTTTGTGTTCATCGAAATCGAGGGCACACCATGAACGCACACCCCCACAACCGTCCTTCCTCCCCCAAGGCGAGCCCCGCCCGCACCGTTCTGCCCTCGATCATCCCCCTGTTCTATTTCGAAGTGTGCCCTGTGGGGAAGGGTTTACCGGGACCGGCGTGCAGCACGGTGTTGCGACGTCGGCCCGGCCCTCTCCCCCT
>JAKSBB010000852.1 GCA_022361315.1 Desulfobacterales bacterium | reverse complement strand
GGGGTCATCCACGGTTACAGCGGCGGGTCCGTTCCTGATTCTCACAGGATTCCCTTTTATCTGCGCAGGGCAGCACCAAGCATCTGGTCAAAATACTCCTTTACTTAAAATGTGTCAAGAAAAACCACGATTTATCCATATAAGTTCTTATTTTTTAATACAATGCTTCATGCTGCGGTTTGATGAACCCGTTTGTGCTTACGAGTCTATAAACTGGGAAATCTTGCTTTTTTAACAGGTGGCCGGTATGGTTAGTTAAACCTATTTTAAATGAAAGATACCCATGAAATTTGATACCTATCCCATTAGTGATGTGCTAAAGAAGAACCTGTCCAAACAAGGGCTTATACGTCCCACAGACATTCAATACAAGGCAATTCCTTCAATTTTAAAGGGGGAGGATGTCCTTGCCATCGCCCAGACCGGTACAGGAAAAACAGCGGCTTTTGCAGTGCCGGTTATAGATCGGATTCACAGTGTGAAAACATCCAAGGCAAGTTTTGGTATCCATTGTATCGTCATGATGCCGACGAGAGAGCTTGCGGTTCAGATTAACGATGTTTTTATGTCTTTGGGTAAAAAAACCAAGGTCAAAAGCTTTGCTGTATACGGTGGTGTTGAGCAGGATCGCCAGATATCGAAACTATCAGAGGGGATTGATGTGTTGATCGCGACCCCGGGTCGGATGTTTGATTTGATCAGCCAGGGGATAATCAATGTGAAACGGGTGAAGATCCTGGTACTGGATGAGGCGGACCAGATGCTGGACAGAGGGTTTATTAAGGATATTCAGGATATCAAACGGCGGCTTAAGCAGCGTCACCAGACCCTTTTCTTTTCGGCAACCATCAATAAGGAAATAAAAAAGCTGGCATTTTCCCAGGTTAAATCCAGTGCCATTCGGATTCAGATCTCACCGGAAGACCCGGTGTCCAAGAATGTCTCCCATCATGTGGTATTTGTTGAAATGGATGACAAGCGGTTTTTCCTGCGAAGATTTGTACGGGATAATCCGGAATCCAAAATCATGGTGTTTGTCAGAACAACGGTGCGGGCTGAGCGGGTGGCCAAGGCGCTGGCCCGTTCCAACATGGATAGTCTGACCATCTATGGTCAGAAGGACCAGGCGGAACGCTTAGAGGTGCTCAATGCCTTTAAATCCGGTGCATGCAATATCCTGATTGCAACGGATGTCTCTGCCCGGGGCATTGATATTCCCAATGTGGATTTTGTGGTGAATTATGACCTTCCCGAGCAAAAGGAAGTCTATGTACACCGTGTGGGCAGAACGGGTCGAGGGCGTTTAAAAGGGACGGCGGTATCCTTTTGCAGCAAGGAAGAACGCCCGTTGCTGGAGGACATAGAAGCCTTTCTCAATAAGGAAGTGGAACGTATTGAGCTGGGCAGGGAAGCTTACGAACTAACCGTTGACGTGCTTGACGGCCCGGAAAACATCCAGGAGATGATCCGGGCCAACGAGACATGGGAAAAGAAACGTAAAAAGAAAGCCAGGCGCAAAAGACGCTGAATAATTATAACAAAAAAAAAAAAAAGCAGCTGATATAAATCAGT
>JAKSBB010001146.1 GCA_022361315.1 Desulfobacterales bacterium | reverse complement strand
ATTTGATTCCCACTGCCATATTAACGACAAAAGCTATGCCCAGGATCTGCCGGAAGTGATGACCCGGGCAAAGGAAGCCGGTGTCCGCGCCGTGATGATCGCCGGTGTTGATCGCCATACCGCCCGGAAGGCCATAGAAATCGCATCCGTCCATCCCAATGTCTATACCGCCGTAGGTATCCACCCCCACGATGCCATCCAGTGCGGCAGCCAGGTGATCGAGGAGCTTAAAAGCCTGGCCATGGCCAACGACTGTGTCAGGGCCTGGGGCGAAACCGGGCTGGACTTCAACCGGATGTTTTCCCCACAGGCGGACCAGGAGGCCTGCTTCTCCGCCCAGATGGCGGCAGCAGAGGATCTGGACCTGCCCCTGATCTTCCACGAACGGGACTCAAAGGGACGATTCTACGAAATCCTGAAGTCAGACGGGCCGACGGCCCGACGCGGTGTGGTGCACTGTTTCTCCGGCACAAAGGATGAGATGTTCAAATACCTGGACCTGGGTTACCACATCGGTATCACCGGGATTCTCACCATCCAGCAGCGCGGCGAATATCTCCGGTCCATCGCACCGCTGATCCCGGATGACCGCCTGCTCATCGAAACCGATGCCCCCTACCTCACCCCGAAACCCCAGAAGAACAAGTTCCGCCGTAACGAACCTGGCTTTGTCAGGTCCGTGCTGGAACGGCTGGCGGAACTGAAGGGCACAGACTCGGATGCCCTTGGGGAACAGATCTACAAAAACACCTGTGATTTATATGGGGTTACCCCTTCTCCATAAGTTTCGTTACGGCCTTCTCCAGGCCATCTAAGGACAACTCGTACATGGGGAAGATCTTTGAGATGGCCATGATGGTGTGGGTATACCCCCACATGGACTCCGATACCGGGTTCAGCCACACTGAGTGGGCAAAGGTATCCTGAAGAAACCTGAGCTGTTCGATACTGGGTCTGCCGCTGCGCTCGGTAATATGAATGGAACCGTCATGGGCCATCAATTCATAGGGGGCCATACTGGCATCCCCGACGATCACCAGACGGGTCTCAGGATCCAGCCGGGAGAACTCCATGATGTTTTTGGGCTTCTTATACCGGGAAGAATCTTCCCAGAGATAGTCATAGATCGTATTGTGAAAAAAGTAGGTCTTCACCTCTTTAAACTGTGACCGGGCATAGTCAAACAGGGTCTGAACCACCTGGATGTATGGGTCCATGGACCAGCCGCCGTTGTCAATGGCCAGGATCACCTTCAAACGGTCCTTCATGGCCCGGTCGAACACCAGCTCAATCTCTCCGGCATTTCTCATGGTCTCCCGGATGGTCTCATCCACATTGATCACATCTTTGGGACCTGCCGGCCGCATGTTCCGGAGCCGTTTCAAGGCCTCACCGATTTTGGCCTGGGTCAGGGGGCCTCTGGTGGAATAGTCCTTGTAACGTCGTTCGTTGGCCACTTTCACCGCGGATTTATTCCGGGACTCTCCCCCCACCCGCATACCGCCGGGGTGGTAGCCGGAATGCCCCACCGGGGAGGTGCCGCCTGTGCCGATCCACTTGTTGCCGCCGTCGTGCCGGCCGTCCTGGTCTTTAAGGCGTTTTTTAAAGTATTCGATGAGTTCATCCGGGGACATCCGGTTGAGTTTCTCTTCATCCACCCCCAGGGCATCTGCCATTGTTTTGGGATTTTTCAACCTCTCGTCCAGCATGGCCCGGGCCATGTCGTCGATTTCAAAGCCGGCATCCTCGGGCAGCGGCACCCCGTCAAAATGATGGGCAAACACCTGATCGTAGAGGTCAAAGTACCGTTCACTCTTAACCAGCACTGCCCTGGCGCAGGTATAAAAATCATCCAGGCTGTTGATCATACCCTGGTTCAGGGCTTTCTGAAGGGTGAGAAAAGAGGTGGGAGACACCGGTATCCCCACATCCTTCAGGGTATAAAAAAACTTTAGAAACATAATGTCCCTTTTATAAGATCATCCTAAGGCCAATTTACCATAGAAAACCGGCCTGGGGCCATTCCCGGATTAAAAGAATTTACGGCGGCCGGCCATGTTCTTGGCCCGTTCATAGTCCGGGCTTTTCTTGAACAACACCCCCAGGAAAGGCATGGCGCCCTTCACCAGATCCTTGGCCCGGAAATCCGGGTCGGCTTCCAGTGCCCGGATCCAGTTGATCAGTTCCCTTGTGGCGGGTTTCTTTTCAATGCCGTCGATATCCCGCATGGCGTAGAAGGCGGAAATGGCATTTTCCGCAAGGCTGTTGTCGATCTCCGGGAAATGGACCCGGATGATTTTACGCATCATCTTCGGCTCGGGAAAGGCGATGTGATGGAAGTTACACCGGCCCAGGAAAGGGTCGGACAAATCCTTCTTGGCATTTGAGGTAATGATGATCACCGGACGGTTCCTGGCGGTAATGGTTTTGTCCGTCTCGATAATATCGAACTGCATCTGGTCCAGCACATCCAGCATATCATCCTGGAAATCCGTATCCGCCTTGTCGATCTCATCGATGAGCAATACCGCCCGTTGATCCGAACAAAAGGCCTGGCCGATTTTCCCCATCTTTATATAGTCATCGATATTTGAGACATCCCGGGTGGAATCCCCGAATCTGGAATCGTTCAGCCGGGTCAGGGTATCGTATTGGTAAAGGGCTTCCACCAGCTTCATGCTGGATTTCACATTCAAAATAATCAGCTGCATGCCAAGGGTTTCGGCAATGGCATGGGCCAGCATGGTCTTGCCCGTACCGGGCTCACCTTTGAGCAGCAGCGGCATCTCCAGCTTCATGGAGATATTGACGATGGAGGCCAGCTCAGGATCAAGGACATATTTTTGTGCCCCCTGGAACTGGGCATCTGGGGTCTGGGTCATTGGATTCTCCGTCTATCATCGGGCTCTTCTATGCATACCGAATAGAAGAATCCCTGGTTTTAGGTCGCTCCCCGTAAAGGGTAAACAATGTTCTGGTTAGCAGGCCGGGTTTCAACAGTCAACTTTTATTCCGCATCACAGATGGTTTTTTCCCGGGGTGGCATACTTATGAAACGATAAGTAACACATCCTCGTATAAATTTATTACAAATTTGTATTTTTGCATACGCGTGCTGTTTTTCTAAAAGATTGACACCCCCGAACTGAAATGATACTTATCTTACCTTAATTTACTTTGATATCAACGCCATGAAAACTTAGGAGCATATTATGATTGGTGGAATCGGAATGCCGGAGCTGATAATTATCCTTGTCATCATCCTCATCATTTTTGGGGCGGGCAAGCTCCCGGAGATCGGTGCCGGTCTTGGAAAAGGCATTAAAAACTTTAAAAAAGCCACAAAAGAACCCCTTGCCGACAAAAAAGAGGACGAACCGGAAAAGATCGAAAAAGATTAATCCGTCATCCCGACACCTCATATTTCAGAAGATTCCAGCCAGGTATGCCACATACCTGGCTGTTTTTATTTCCCCCTGCCACGACCTTCAAATTAAACGCCCCCTATTAATAACAAATCTGTAACTATCCATAGCTTTATGTTACATTTTTGTTTTAAATTTTTCTGTTTTTATTCCTCATTTAATCCCCACCGTGACCGGATCGGCTTAACCCCCTGAAATCAAAAGGCTGGCACATCCGTTGCAGATATTCTTAAGCACCCCGGGCAGGTGCCTGGACGACGAAAATGCAGCGAACCAATAATCAGGGTGATTACACACAGGTATGGACAGCCCCGAAGCAAATTTACTGATCGAACAAAAAAACGCCTTGATCGATGAATTCCTCCAGGGAAAGGCCGACGGCTTTCTCGAACGCCTGACCACCTGCCTGGATGAGTACTTTTACAATGTATTTGCCAAAAGCATTGCCGCCAGAAAGATGGTCATCGCGGGCAATCCATTTGCCGTTATCGCTCTGGGCGGTTACGGCAGAAAAGAGCAATGCATTCATTCGGATATCGATCTGCTTATCCTGTTTGGCAAAAATGTTCCCACCGATGTGGAGGCCTTTGTCCAGGAATTGCTGTATCCCCTGTGGGATGCCCGGTTCGAAGTGGGATACGCCGTCCGGAATATCGACGAGTGTATTAAAATGTCCTTTGAACGGTTCGATATCATGACCACGGGGCTGGATGCCCGGTTTCTTTGCGGTGCCTCTCTGGTCTACACCGAGTTCATGGAAAAATTCAGACAGCCGTT
>JAKSBB010001134.1 GCA_022361315.1 Desulfobacterales bacterium | reverse complement strand
ATGATATCTCCGGTTTTGGTCCGGTCATAATACCCCATGTCCAGGGAAAGCACATGGGTGTATAGTTTGTCCCGGATACCCCGTTCCAGGTCCCGGGCCGCGCCCATGAGAAGGACCCGCCAGCCATAACGGAGCAGGGCCATAAACAGTCCTAAGCCTACGATGAACAGACATTGAACCATCAGGGTCTGCCGGTCGGGTGTTGCAGCGGCAAGGGCATCAACGGCCTGTTTGATGATTTGCGGAACGATGAGCTGCGCCATATCCACAACGATCATGCAGAAAATACCCAGTAGAATTTTACCAAGGTTTTGCTTGAAAAAGGGAAGAATGAGTTTCAACACCGGCTCCTGAATTGATCCCCGAAAAGATTAACGGCAAAATAGTCAGACCACAAGATAAGGCATGGTTGGGGGGAATTCAATGGGACGGGGGAGGAGTCCGGTCGCAAACATTGCCAGGTATGGAATTATTTGATAATAATTTAACATACCTCACAGGGAAAATGTTCACCAAGGTCTGCTCTGAACCGGATGTCCCTGAGCGTAAGAGAGAATAACCGCGATTCAACCCAAGCAAATTCGGAAAAATCTATGAGCCGAACTTTAGAATGCCTTCATCAGGGGAGCACGTCTAATATCTTCCTGGATATGGACAACATGGTGGTTCTCAAGGTCCTCAGATCCGACCTGCCCGGTCCCCGGGAACTGGCACAATTGAGAAACGAGTGGCGCATCGGCAGAGAACTGAACTTATCCGGCTGCCGGGAGGTATTTGACGAGATCATGGTGGACGGACGGCCCGGCCTGTCCATGGCCTATATCAGGGGCCGGGCGTTGAAAACCGTATTGGCGGATAAGAATCCCGGATTGAGGGAACGGCTGGGATTGGCCGTACAGGTGGTGGCGGCCGTTGGAGAACTCCACGGGCGGGGAGTGATCCACAAGGATATCAACCCCGGCAACGTGCTCGTCTCGGATGGAGACGGGGCCATCAAGATTATCGACTTCGGGTTATCCACCCATGCCCGTCTCAGGGAGAGACATCTGGCCTCCGCTGAAATACTGGAAGGCACCCTGAGATATATTTCTCCGGAACAGACCGGCCGGATGAACCGGGTGGTGGACTATAGAACGGATTACTATGCCTTGGGTGTCATGCTCTATGAGATGCTCACCGGCCGTCTTCCCTTTGAGGCGGATGATCCCACGGCCCTGATTTATGCCCATATCGCTTCGCCGCCGATCCCGCCGTCGAAGATGAATCCATCCATCGGTGCTGACCTGGATGCCGTAATCCTGAAATTGTTATCAAAGAATGCCGAAGACCGGTACCGTTCAGCTCCCGGGATCATTCATGATCTGGAAATTTGTATGGCCGATCCCGGTGCCGCCAAAGGGTTTATACCGGGGCGGGCTGACCGGCTAAACCGGTTCGCCATACCGGCAACCCTTTACGGACGGCATGCGGACCGTCAGCGGCTGCTGGAAATTTTTGAACGCGCCGGCAGGGCCGGCAGGGAAATGATGCTGATCTCCGGATCTGCCGGGGTGGGTAAATCTGCCCTGGTATACGAGATTCACCAGTCCGTATCCGGTGCCGATGCCTGTTTTATTTCCGGAAAGTTTGATCAATATGGCAGGAATACCCCGTATTCCGCTGTTATCCAGGCCATGGAGGCCTTTGTCAGGCATGCCCTGTCCGTTCCCCGGGACAGATTCAAAGGGATACGGAACGATGTTCTGGATGCCGTGGGTAAAAACGGACGGGTGTTGACGGAGCTTGTGCCGGACCTGGAAAAGATCATCGGTACTCAGCCGGAGGTGCCTGTTCTCGGGTCCCGGGAAAGTGAAAACCGTGTCCGCATGGTGTTCCGACAATTCTTTGCGGCCATCAGCCGTCCGGGTCAGCCTCTGGTCCTCTTTCTGGACGACCTTCAGTGGGCGGACCCGGCCTCCTTTGAGTTAATCCGCCTCTTGTTCCGGGGTAAGGATGACTTACGGCTGTTTCTCATCGGGGCCTATCGGGACAATGAGGTGACACAGACCCATCCCCTGTCCGGAATGGCCGAAACGCTGCCCGAAGAGGGGATCGACATCCACCGCATCACACTTGGCAATCTGACGGAGGTGGATATTCAGGAATTGGTGGCGGATACCCTGAGTGCGGAAAGAGAATCCGCCGGAACCCTGGCCGCCATGATATTTGACAAAACCCTGGGCAACCCCTTCTACGCCAGAACGCTTCTTGAGACCGTTCACAGAGACGGGCTGCTGGTATATTCCGCCTCGGAGAATTGCTGGACCTGGGACATGGCCGCCATTCGGGACCGGGGGTACAGCAAAAACGTGGTGGATCTGCTGGTGGAACGTCTTGACGTTCTGCCCAGGGCATCCCTGTTGTTGCTTCAGGCGGGGGCATGTATCGGGAACCGGTTTGATATAAATACCCTGTCTATTGTCTGCAATTTGCCCATGAAAGCGGTACTCAAAGACATATGGCCGGTGGTGGCCGCCGGTATCCTTGAGTTTGCGGACAATGGATTCAAACTGCTGGCAGTGCAGGCGGATGCCCGTTCGGCGGTGCGGTTCGCCCATGACAGGATCCGGCAGGCCGCCCTGTCCATGATGCCGGAGGGCGAACGGGCAAAGCGACATCTGACCATCGGCCAACTGCTGCTGTCGGACGCAAATGATACGTTGCCCGGAAAACGGCTTTTCGAAGTAACGGATCAGATGAATCTGGGGGAACGTTATCTCCGGGATGAAGAACGGCACACACTGGCGGGACTGAACCTTCGGGCCGGAAAGCGTGCGGGTGCTGCAATGGCCTATGATGCTGCCATGTCCTATCTGGAAACCGGTCTTAAAATGCTCGGGTCGGCACCCTGGGAGCGTGATTTTCATCTGGCCCTGTCCCTTTCCACGGAAGCTGCCAGGTTTGCCTATCTGGGGGGTGACGGGGACCGTGTGGATGCATTCTCACAAGATGTTCTGGCCCATGCCACGGCATTGCCACAGCGGATGTCCATCCATCTGATTCAGATGGAAGCTTTAATCGGCAGGGGGCAATGGCTGCCGTCCCTGGCGCATGCCGTGTCTGTTTTGAAACTACTGGATATCCGCCTGCCGGACCCGGGTGACGTGGACGATGACGCCATTGCGGCAGGTCTTGGGAAAACGGCTGACCTGCTTGGGGGAAGGCAGCCCGAGGATCTGCTGGATCTTTCGGAAATGAGTGACCCCGCTGTGCTGGCCGCCGTGGAAATTTTGACCATCAGTCTTCCGGCCTCGTATATTGCCGCCCCTCAATTGTTTCCTCTGATTGTATCTAAAATGGTCAACCTTTGTCTGAGATTCGGCAACGCCCCCATGTCCGCACTGGCCTACGCCAATTACGGTATTGTTGTATCCGGGGTCCCCGGTGGTGCCGGTTTAGGGTATCGCTACGGCCAATTGGCGTTGGCTTTGCTGGACCGGCTGGACGCGGACGCTTACAAGGCCAGAACCATTAACAATGTCAACGTGTTTCTGATGCATTGGCAGGCCCCGCTGGGGGAGACGATTTCTCAGCTGGAATACACCTGGGACATCGGTCTGCAAACCGGGGACCTGGTCTTTGCCGGCTACAGCATCAACGCCAGGAACTACCACGCCTTTTTTACCGGGGAACGCCTGCAGGACCTTGGGGAAAAAATGAAGCATTACAGCCGTGCCCTGGCAGAAATCGGACAGGAGGGAACGGTGCTGTGGAGCGAGATTCATCATCAGGCCGTGCTGAATCTTTCGGATCCGGATCTGTGCCCGGACCCCTGCCGACTGGCAGGCCCTGTTTATGACACAGCCCGGGTGCAAACCGTCCATGAACAGAACAACGACATGGTGGGGTTGCTTTATATTCATCTCTACCGGATGATTCTCTCCTACCTGTTTTACGACCTGGCAGGCGCCGTCACCCAGTCGGACCGGGCAAAGGAATATCTGCCCGGTGCCTCGGGTATGCCCCTGGCACCCATCTACCACTTTTATGATGCCCTGATTCAGCTGACACGCTATGGGACGGAAACGGACGATACCGGGAAACAACACATAAGGGAAAGAATTCAGGCGGCTGAAGATCAATTGCGTATCTGGTCGGATACCGGTAAAGCCAACTACCTCCACAAGTATTATCTTGTCAGAGCGGAAGGCTGGCGGATACGTCCGGACGAGGGGCAGTCCCGGGAATTCTATGATAAGGCGGTGTCACTGGCCCAGGCCAACGGCATGGTGAATGAGGTGGCCCTGGCCAACGAGCTGGCCGGCCGGTATTACCTGGGACGCGATTTTTTTCAGCAGGCCCGGCTGTATCTGAACAATGCCCTGATCAGCTATGAACAATGGGGGGCTAAGGCAAAAGT
>JAKSBB010000575.1 GCA_022361315.1 Desulfobacterales bacterium | reverse complement strand
TCACGGCAGAGGCGGTCCAGCCGCTAACTTTATCCGTTGAGACCTTGTAACCGGTGAGATCAGGGCCAGTGAGATCAGGACGGGGAGACATCTGCCCCGATAAAAAGGCGCTAAGCCCGCCGCGGCTCCCCCAAAGTCCGGTAATAACAACGCAGGTAAGTATCAGAACAAGGATGGCCAACGATATGACAATTTTCTTCCCCATAGATTCCACCTCTATAGAATACGGTTGTTTGAATCGCCATATTCCGTGTAGTTTAACGAGGCGATATTGTCAAGGGACTGAGACATGGCCGCGTTAGTCAATCCATGCCTGGTTTTCATCCTCCCGCGCGGATTGATCCAGCGCCTGTCTGACCATATCCGCCAGCCGGGTTTTTACCACCGGTTTGAACACCAGGCCGTTGGCACCGATAGCCTTGGCCTGGTCGACTGAGATACGCTCACTGTACCCAGTGCAAATGATAATGGGAACAGGATAGCCGCCCTCCCTGACCCTGAGGGTTAGCCTGTCCCCTGTCATTTGGGGCATTGTCATATCTGTTATGATCAGATCAAATTGATCCGGAGCCCCCAGAAACATCTCCAAGGCCTCGGTACTGCTGTTAACCGCCTGCACAGCGTAGCCCAACCGGGTCAACATCTGGTTCTGTAGCTTGAGTACCGGTTTCTCATCATCAACAAGAAGGATGCGCTCTTCACCGCCGATAACAGCCGGCTCATTCTCGACATCACTTAGACTGACATCCGCCTGGATGACAGGAAAATAAACCTTGAATTCAGAACCTTCACCTGGCACACTTTCCACCTCAATGTCACCACCGTACTTGAGCACAATCCCCTTCACCACCGATAACCCCAGCCCCGTCCCCTTATCTTTGGGTTTTGTACTGAAGTACGGGTCGAATATCTTTTCAAGGGTCTCCCGGTTCATCCCACACCCCGTATCGGAAACGGTGAGTTTCACATGGGGTTTGTCTTCCAGGGAAAGGCCCGGTGGTAATTCATCCTTTTCAACGGAGGAAAGGGTAACCCTCAGAGAGCCACCGTCACTTGCCATAGAATGATATGCATTGGTAAGAAGATTCATGGACACCTGATGGATATGCGTGGCATCGGCGCAGATCAGGCCGCAGTCCTTGGCAATGGCGTGGGTAATATTAATATTCGACGGCAGAGTGGACCGGATAAGCTTTAATACCTCATTGATGATCAAATGAGGCTGAAGCGGCACATGCTCCTCCTCGGTCTGGCGGGCAAAGGTCAGGATCTGCCTCACAAGATCCGTGGCCCGTTTGGCACCGGAGAGAATTTCGTTCAGATAGGTATGAAACGGGCTGTTCTCAGGCAGATCATCCGCCATCATCTCTGCAAAGCCGACGATAGGGAAAAGAATATTGTTGAAATCATGGGCAATCCCGCCGGCAAGGGTGCCAATGGCCTCATTCTTCTGAAGCTGGCGCAGCTGTTTTTCAAGTTCATGTTTTTCTTCATCTGTCTCTTTCCGGCGAACCAGAATCATGACGTTTTTCACAAATGCATCGATCTGGGTGGCATCATCCTCGGTATACGCGGTTTTCTTATTGGCCACCGCAGCCACGGCCACCACCCTGTCATCTTCAATTACGGGAACGGAAAGGGTGCGGGTAATAGGGACATGTCCCTCGGGTAATCCCAGCTTATCATTATGCCCCGCTTTGTAATCATTAATTATAAGCGGGGCCCGGTCACGGACAGAGCTGGCCCAGATGCCCGCCGTTTTAATAGGAAAGGTCAGCGGTTTGTCCGTTATTTCGCAATCCGCCATGGCCTCTGTGGACCATGAGTGGATGGTCATTTCGGTCTGGGCATCATTTAAGAAGCCCAGGAAGGAGTACTGACTCTGGGTGATCTTTTCGATTTCCGCCAGTGCATAGTTACAGATCCTTTGAATACTTTCTCCGCCCATGCTTGCAATATGCCATAGAGACTGCAGGCGCTGGGTTAACTTTTTTTCCTCCTCCCTGTGTTCCAGCAACTCCTCTTCAACCCGTTTCCTTTCACTGATGTCATTGATAATGGATAAGAGGTGATCATTCCCTTCATACCGAATGGGCACGCAACTGAGAAGACCGTGGAATGTGCTGCCCCCCTTCTTGGTCAGGCGGACCTCATGATCGGATATCGCCTTCTGCCGGGTGACCCTGGAGAATATGATTCGCCGGTCTTCAGAAGAAATCAGTCCCAAATCAACAGACCGGCTCCCGATAACCTCTTCTCTGGCATATCCGGTCAGCCGGCAAAAGCTCTCATTCACATCAATGTACCTTCCCTCCTCGATGGTACTGATACTGATCAGCATCGGGCTTTGATGATATATATTGGCGAACTTCTCCTCAGAGGCCCTCAGGGCCGCCTCCCTGAGTTTACGCGCCGTAATATCCCGGATGAATGAATAGAATACGCCGTCACCGCTGCGATCAAACACCGTGCTGACTTCCAGCTCGATTATACTGCCGTCCTTGCAACGATGCCGGGTTTCGAACTTATCCGTGCCCTGGACGATAATTTTCTTGATCCGTTCCTCAACATCATCCGGCCTTTCCAGCGCCTCTACGTCAGCTATTTTCATCCGCTTAAGTGCCGATGGTTCATATCCTGTCAGCCGGCAGTAGGCAGAGTTAACTTCAAGGATCTGTCCCCGGATATCTACGGATAAAAAACCGTCAATGGAGCCATCAATGGTTTTCCTGTATTTCTCCTCCTCTTTTTTTTGCTTGGAGATATCAATGCTCACCCCGAGGGTCCCGATGAGATTTCCGTCCTCCCCATACCGGGGAAAAAGAGAAAACAATGCCGGGAAAGTGTCCCCCGACTTTCGTACCAGTGTGGTTTCCCCTGAGAACCCGATACCGGATTCAGCCAGTTTCTTCTGCATGGCGGGGAAGTGTTCAACATCTTCAGAGGGATGAAAAACAGCGACTTTCCTGCCCACCGCTTCGGGCTTTGAAACCTGGAAAATAGTTTCAGCCCCCGGGCTCATATCAAGTATTTTTGTTTCTCTTCCTCCCAGATCCGTTATGACAAAGGCCACATTCTGTGCAGCCTCAAAAATATTATTAAGGTACCGTTCATTCTTTTTCAGTAATTGGTTTGCCGAAGTCAAATCTTTGGTTTTCATGCGTACGGCACGGCGCAACACAAGAATCCAAAGCAAACCCAGACAGGAAACCGCAGCAATCATCCCCAGGCCATAGAGAATCTGCTTCTGCCTCTTTTCAGCCGCCAGTCTGGCCGTTCTTTCCGGATCAAAAATCAGTGCGTCAATATCCAGGGGATTTTTCACCAGCCCGATCCTCTTTAAAAAGTGATGCATCTTGGCCCAGCGATCGGGGTTGATATGCCCCAGCTCAACCACCGGATAGTGGGTCAGTTTAGACACTCCTTGGCTCTGGTATCGGTTCAATTGTGCCAGATCATCCACCGTTTTTATCCGGTTCAGTTCTTCAACAATCCGGCCAACCATGGTGTCACTGTTTTCCAGGGCATATTCCCACCCCTTGATACTGGCGGCTTTAAACCGCGCCACCAGATCCGGGGAGCGGTCAATTATATCCTGCCGGGTGAACAAAGCGTCACCGTAGAAATCGATGCCGTATTGAACAGGTCTGATTTCGTTGAGTTCAACTCCATTGGTCTTTGCCGTAAACGGAATGTTGATGGCATATCCCGGGGCCACATCCACCTTTCCCGAGATGAGATGGGCCAGTCCGGGTTGATGGGGATAGGGTTCAATATGTTCCGGGTCAAAACCTTCGGCCTTGAGCATGGCCTGGAATTCGATATCAATGAGATCATTGGGCCGGCGTGCCACCCGGAGCCGGAGAAAATCACCCGGGGAATGAATCACCGTCTCTTTGCGGGTATAAAAGGCGGCGGCACTTTGCTGAAAAATGGCGGCAACCACCACAAGGGGGGCACCGCTATCCCTGGCCTTCAGGATATCGGCCGCACCGATACCGAAATCGGCCCGCCCTTCCGCTACCTCACTTACGGCACTACGAATCGCCTCACGGGTAACGGCAGAGCGGATCTCCACATCCAGCCCGACGTTTTCGTAGTAGCCCTGCCATTTCGCGGCATAATACCCCGCGAACTGGAATTGATGGTCCCACCGCAGTTGAAGGACGACCTTTTCGCCGGCCCAGGCCGGAAGGAACC
>JAKSBB010000294.1 GCA_022361315.1 Desulfobacterales bacterium | reverse complement strand
TTTCGGAGAATACGTTAAGCCCGAATCCGGCATTGACGGTCTGGCCTGTGGTGGTGCGTTTCTGGGTCATATTTGCCTCTATGTTAAGTGTAAACTTTAGTAGGTACTCGGGGTCTGGGAAAAACCCAGCATCTCTCTGGCCTGGGCCGGGGTGGCAATGGTCCGGTTCAGGTCGGTGGCGATGCGGACGGTTCTTTCCACTGCCTCTGCGTTGCTTTCCAGCAGGCGGCCCTTGGCATAGTATACATTATCTTCCATACCCACGCGTACATGTCCGCCCAGAATAATGGCCATGGTGCTCATGGGCAGCTGGTAGGGACCCAGGCCCGCCACGGAAAAGTCCGTCTGGGGCGGCAGTTCGTTCACCAGGCCGATGAGGTTGGCCGGTGTGGGAAAAGAAGAGGTCACGTACCCAAGCACGTACTGGATGTGGAAGGGCGGCTCGATCACACCCTGGGCGATGAGATCCCGGACCACCCAGTACTGGCCGGGGTGGTAGAGTTCCATTTCCGGACGGATGCCCCGTTCCTTCATCATTTTGGCAAAGTGAGAGATTTCCTTGTAGGTGGCCACGGTGCAGGAATCCAGGTCCTGGGCTGCCCGGGGATGGGTAAGGGGGGCCTTGCGCTCTTTGATGGTCAGTTTGTACATGTCCGGCCCCAGGTTCAGGGAGGCGGATTCGGGATTGGCGTCCAGGCAGGCCACCCGGTCGTCGATGGACATGCCGTAGGCGGCGGAGGTGGAGTTGTTGATGATGATGTCGGGACAGCGTTCCCGGATGGCGGCGTTCAGCTCACGGATACGGCCGGGATCGCCGGTGCAGTCCCCCATGCTTTCGGGATCACGGGTGTGGGTATGGACCATTGTTGCACCTGCCTTGTAGCAGTCATAGGTCTGTTCCACCTGTTCTTCAATGGTTTCCGGCAGGTTCGGGTTGGCTTCCTTACCCTGGACACCGCCGGTGATGGCCACGCAGATAACCAGCGGGGGAAGGGATGAAGATGCGGTTTTCTGCATCCACTGGTAGGGGTTTCTGTAGTCGAAGATCTCGTTGTTGCTCATGTCTTTTTCCTTATGTGTGTATGTTTAACGTTTCAGTATCCGTGCATCCAGGGCCGTGACCCGGTCCGGGTAGACCCGCACCGGATTCAGGTCGAGTTCGTTTATAGAAGTATCTGCTGTGGCCAGATCGGAGACAGCGGCGATCATCCCGGCCAGGGTGTCTGTATCCAGAGTGTCCTGCCCCCGGGCGCCTGTCAGCAGGGGCCAGCCTTTGAGTTCCTTGAGCATGGCCAGGGCCTCTTTCTTTGACACCGGTGCCACCCGCTGGGCCGTATCCCGGATGATCTCCGTGTAAATGCCACCCATCCCCACCATGACAGAAGGGCCGAATACAGGATCGGTGAGGGTGCCGATGATCATTTCAAGACCCGGTTCTGCCTGGGCACAGACAATCATGCCGGATATGGCCGCCCCGGGATTGCAGGCGTGAACATTTGTTTCAATTTCCTGCCACGCCTGACGAAGTGCATCTCCTGAATCGATATTAACCCTCACGCCCCCGGCATCGCTCTTATGGGAGACATCAGGGGAGACAACTTTAAGGACTACCGGATAGCCGATGTTTTCCGCTGCTTCAAGGGCTTGATCCACAGAGGTAGCGTAGGCATGTTCCGGGTAGTCAATCCCGTATTCGGAAAGCAAGGAAACGGCCTCGGGTTCCGGCATCAGGCGGATGTCAGCACTTTGGCCTGGGGATGAGGTGATATTGGCCTGCGGTAATGTCTCCGCAGTATGATTCCTAGTAAATTCTCCAAAGGTCATGGCTGCACCGATGGCACGGATGGCCCGTTCCGGTGTGGAGAAAACCGGGATACGGGCCCGGTTCATCTTCGGGCGGTCGGCAAGTTCATCACCGGCACCGCCCATGTAGGCCACGGCAAGTCCCGGGGAAATTTCGTCTGCCAGACGGATCAGGGTATCACCACCGTTCTCAATGGGATCTCCGAAGTTGATGAGGATAACATCGGCCACATCGTGTTTGTCCGCCAACTTGGCAACTTTATAAAACTCTTCGGCCCAGATGGCGGCAAGGTCCATGGGGTTGGATACGGAACCCAGGGGGGACAGTCCCAGGGCGCTGACCTCCTCTTTGAAGCCTTCGGGCAACTCTGCCAGTTTAATACCACGGTTTTCAGCTTCATCCACGGCAAGGACAC
>JAKSBB010000599.1 GCA_022361315.1 Desulfobacterales bacterium | reverse complement strand
GTTGAGTTCCCGGACCTGTGAGTACCCGTCCCGGGCTGCGGTTACGTTTAAGGCGGCTGACTTGATGCCGGCGTTTCTCTCCAGTGCACGGGTGTCCAGGTCCGAAAGGGAATACTCCCCTGAGGCAAGCCTGGCCAGGCTGATAACGATTGTACTCCGGGATCCTTCACCATGGAACTGTGTTGAAAGCTCATCCTCGCCGGTGAACGCTTCCGGGGGGACTTTTTTGATTGTCTCTTCCAGGGGCGTTCGGGGTCCGGAAAGAAAATCCGGAGGATACACGGGAAGCCTGAATGCTTCTTTATCATTCCTGAGATTTTTATAAACCGATCCGAATCCCTGGGCCGGCCACAGGAAACAGACCAGGATTAAGCTGAAGGATATGGTGTGGGACATCTTATGGGTCATATTAATGGGCATGGCCGGCCTCCTCCCCAATGGGCGCGGGAACAGAAACAAGGGAAATTCCGGTCAGGGTTTCCAGCTCTGCCAGGGTTTTCACATAGTCTGCCCTGGCACGGGCCAGGGCCAGCTGAAAGTTATGGACCACGCTTCGGGCCTCGAGAAAATCAGAAAAAGAGGCTTTGTTTTCCCTGTACCAGAGTTCGCTGCTGTTCAGGGCGCCAAGGGACTGGGGCAACAGATCTGTTTCGTAAAGCTCAATGAGCCGTGAGGCATTTTCAAGGGTGAAGCGGGCCTTGGAGATCCGGGTCATGATCTGGTTTTCTGCGTCCTGTTTTCTGGCCTCCGCCGCCTTTTTCTTGTGCAGTGCGGCCAGTTTACTTCCCCGGTTTTTGCCCGACCACAGGGGGATGGTGATCCCCAGTTGCACACCCACGGCGTCCTTGCCGGAATCTTCTACATTCATCTCCGCCTCGCCGATGCCGGCGTAAAACAGCCCGAGCCTGAAGTCCGGCTGTCCCCGGGTTTCCGCCAGATCCACCCCAGCCTCCGCCGTGGCCACCCTGGCACTGGAGATTTTGATGGTATCGTTATGCTCCCTGGCCTTTTCAAACAACTCTGATTCCGAGAGGTGCAGGGGCCGGATCTCCACGGGTTCCGTCTGTCCGATGGGTGCGTCCGGCGGCCGGTTCATCAGGGCGTTGAGGTCTGCCTTCTGGGTGTTTTCAAGACGTTCCAGCAGGAGAATGTCGTAGGCGGTCTGCCCCCGCTGGGACTTGGCCCGCATTACGTCAATGAGTTGGGCCTTATCCGTATTTTCCGTATTTTGCGCATATCGTTGGGTCGCTTCCACCAGCAGGGCATCTATGAGGGCCATGTTCTTTGCCGCAACTTCCCTTGCGGTCTGGATATAGGAAAGCTCTGCGTAACTTGCGATCACCCGGGTACGGATGGTTTTGATTTCCCTTTCCAGTTCCCCTTTGGCAGCCAGGATCTGTTTTTCAACGATCCGTCCTTTTTTATTCAGCTTACCGGGAAAGGGAATGCCCTGGGACAGGGTGACATTGTAATCCTGGGGACCAAGGCGGGTTTCAATGGGGCTGGGAAAATAGGTGATGTTGAAAACGGGATCGGGAAGGCCTGTTACTTCCCGATATTTTTCGATAAGGGCGTCCCAGTCCGCCATGCGACCCTGAATTTTCGGATTGTTTTGAACCGCCGTATTCAGGGCCTGCCACAGGGGAATGGTTTTATCAAACCGATGGAGTGATTCCGTTGCTGCTGCCCCTGTGAATACCTGAGTCAGAATCAATAGGGCCAAGATAATACATTTCATATGTTCACCGTTCCATTTCCGTTTCAGCACTACATGTTATGGGATAGCAAAATGCGAACCGTTCCTGATTCTGTGGTGCTACTTTTTGTTAACCGGTTTAAATAAAAGGGGTATGGGCCTGGAAGGCGGGTAGGGTGTGTGGCGCATAGGATAATTGGCCAAAGTCGTCACCAGTGACGATGCAGAATAGTCTATGGCAGGTGTAGAATATTCTACATCCGGAGATGCAGATATCTAAAGGATCATGATTTCACCATTTTTTCACCCGGGTTTTCCCTATCTTTTACCTTGGCTGTGTCATTTTCCTGTCCAACACAGCAGAACCGATGGCATGTGATTAACCGTAAAAGAGAAAAGGGGGATCAGGACTATGAAGCCGAGAAGACGACATTTAATGAGCGTAATGATCACTGGTATGATGATTCTATTTGCAGGTGGCGTATTTGCCCATGCAGTTGACCTTCCGGTCGGGATAGAAAGACAGGTATCGGATGCCTATCCGGGAGCGGAAATAGAGGCCGTCAGGTATGAACAATGGCAGGGGCAGATGGTCTACGAGGTGGAAATCGAGACCCGGGACGGAAAGGAACTGGAACTCATTTTTTCTAAAGATGGTGAATTGCTGGAGGTGGAGGAGGAAGCGGGGCTGCCCTGGATCGGGGGGGAATTATCCATCGGTGCAGGTCTCATGGCGGAAACCGAGATCTACAGGGGAACGGATACTGAATTTCAACCCGCATTTTTTTTTCGTTATGAGAACAATCGGCTGGCTTTGCAGGCCTATCAGGATCTGGCGCTCACCTATTCGTTTTACCGGACGGATCGCCTTGATCTGGCGGTGAAGGGGGCTGTGGACTTCGGTGGCGGATATGATCCGGAAGACAGCAGTTATCTGACGGGGATGGATGAGCTGGATACGGTTTACACTGCCGGGCTGACAGGGGCCTTTAGGATCGGGGAATGGGACCTGGGCCTGGAAGTGCTTCAGGATGTGAGCGGGGAACATGACGGTCAGGAGGTGGAAGTTTCCGTGGCAAGGACCTGGATGATCGGCGCATTTGAATTCACCCCGGCTGTCAATCTGACCTGGATGAGCGGGGATGCAACGGATTATTATTACGGGGTTTCCACCCGGGAAGCCAGGGCAGACCGGGCGGCCTACAGTCCAGGGGCCGGTTTTGAAGCCGAGGTGGAACTCATGGTACAGAGGCCGATTTACGGGGATTTCACCGCCATCGGGGTGGCCGGTATCACCGCCTTCGGATCGGAAATCACCAATAGCCCTATCGTTGACGAAGACTATGCCGGAGAACTGGTCCTCGGCGTCATGTATTCCTTCTAATCTTATCTGGTTGATATTCATGAAAAAAAGACGCGTTATTCGGAACCTGGCGGTGTGTGGCACGATTTTGCTGGCCGGGGTGGCCGCAATGGTGCTTCTGGCAGGCATGAAGGAAGCACCTGTACAGACCCTTAAAGAGGCGCCGCCCCTTACGGTAAGGACAGTCCGTATTGAGTATTCAGACTATCCCGTCAACATCGAGGGGTATGGATCAGCCGTATGCCGGGATACGGTGAATATCACACCGGAGGTTCCGGGCAGGGTTTACCGGGTGAATCCGGGGGCAGAGGCCGGCCTCAGGGTGGACAAAGGGGAGATCCTTTTCACCCTCGATACCTCAGATTTTGACAATGAGCTGGCGCGGGTTTCAGCCCGTGAACAGGAGATCCGGCAGCAAATCAAAAATCTGGAAGACCGATCCCGAATTGATCTGGGGCGGCGGCCGGCCCTTGAGCGGAATCAGGAACTGGCCCGGGAACGGTTTGATCGGGCGCAGAAACTCCACAGCCAGGGGCAGGTGGTGAGCAGAAGTGAGCTGGAAACCCTGGAAACGGAATGGAATACACAGGTACTTGCCTTAAAGCAGCTTGAGCGGCAACTGACAGCCTATGCCGGAGACATCCGGGTGGCCCGGTTCCAATTGGCCGCCTGCCGGGCGGAATTGTCCATGATCCGCCTGAACATCAGACGGTGTACCGTCACCGCCCCGTTCGCAGGCCGGATTCGTGATAGCCTGGCAGAACCGGGGATGCAGGTACAGTCCGGACAGAATATCATGACGCTCTGTAACGACGACAGCCTGGAGATTCATGTCCCCCTGTCTGCGGCGGAGCTGGATACCCTCTTTGACCGGGTAGATCCGGGGGCCGGATACCCCGAAGGTATTCTGGGGGCGCCTTGTACCGTCACCTGGACCGAAACCGGACGGCCTGTTCCCCTCAAGGGCAAAGTGGCTAGAGTAATTCGTTACTCCGGATCCAGCCGGACCTTTCTTGTGGCAGTGACATTGGATAGAGAGACAACGCATCCGGAAACGCGTGACGCCACGATACCATTCAGGCCTTTGGAAGGCATGTTCTGCAGGGTTGCGGTGCAGGGAAGGCCGCTTGACCACGTGGCAAAGCTGCCCCTGCAGGCGCTTCACAATGGCAATACCGTATACCGGGTGAATGGGGGGCAGCTGGAAGCGGTGACTGTCCGGATGGTTCGCAAAACCGGCGCCACCATATTCATTGGGGAGGGCCTGTCCGACGGTTACCGGGTCGCGGTTTCCGGTGTTGAACCTGCAGACCTGTCGCGACCCGTCCGGGTGGCGGAGAACACTGCCGGAGGGAACCATGAATAGTGTGATGACCTATCTGGCAGAGAACCGCGTGTTTGCCAATATTATCTTTGTGACGGTGATGCTGGCAGGCGTCACCGCCGTTTCCCTGATGGTACGTGAAGATCTGCCGGTGATGGCCCACGACACTGTTGAAGTGACGATCGTCTGGGAAGGGGCGGACCCCGTGAATGTGGAAGAGGGGGTTTTAAGGAAGATTGAGATGGCCACCCGGGGACTGGACGGTGTCCTGGACATCCGGACCGTAGCGGAATACGGCATCGGCAGGGCGGTTTTTCTGGTGGCCTCCGGCAGTGATCCCGAAGCGGTGTTTGACAGGATCAGAACCCGGGTGAATGCCATTTCCGGGTTTCCCGAAGATGCGGAAAAACCGGTGATCGACCGGCCGGTTCAGTCCTTTGCCGTGATGACGCTTTTTCTGAACGGAGATGTGACCGAAAAAGACCTTAAGTCGGCGGGTCTGGTTCTCCGGGACGAGCTGCAGCGGTTACCGACCGTATCCAAGGTCTTTCTTGACGGTGTACGAGAGGATGAAATCTCTGTGGCGGTGTCCCAGGAAACCCTTCGAAAATACGGGGTGACCATCGGAGATATTGCCGGGAATCTGGCCCGGAACAACCTTGACACGGCAGGGGGAGAAATCCGTCAGGCCGGCACCCGGTTCGCCATCCGTACCAGCGGCAGGAAAGATTCCGCCGGCCAGATCGGCGACATTATTGCCGTAACCGGCAGCAGGGGGGAACGCATTCCTTTGAAAGACATTGCCGAGGTGACCGACGGGTTTATAAACAAAAACGCAGAAGTTCGGGTGAACGGTACACCCGGTATCCTTATCAATATCCACAAAACCCGTACAGAAGACGCCATTGAGATCTCAAGGGCGGTCCGGGCCTACCTGACCCGGAAAGAGGGGGGACTGCCTCCGGGCATTGACACCGGGATACTGTTTGATGCCAGCACCGCCACCACGGAGCGGATCGGCAGCCTGATCAAAAACGGGGGGTATGGCCTGATCTGTGTCCTTATCATCCTGTGGCTGTTTATCGATGCCGGCCTGGCCTTCTGGGTGGCCGCCGGCATACCCTTTTCCATTCTCGGGGGCCTGGCGGTGCTCTGGGCCACCGGCGGCACCCTGAACATGGTGTCCCTGTTCAGTCTGATCATGGTTCTGGGCATCATTGCCGACGACGCCATCGTCACGGGGGAGGCAATCCTTTACCACAGGGAAAGGGGACTTGGTCCGCTGGAAGCGGTGACCTCCGGGGTAAGGGAGGTGGGAATGCCTGTTATTGTGGCCGTTGCCACCAATGTGGTGGCCTTTGTTCCCCTGCTTTTCATTCCCGGGATGATGGGCCGCTTCATTGCCGTGCTGCCGGTCACCGTGATCGCCTGTCTTCTGATGTCCCTGCTGGAGTGTTTCGTTCTGTTGCCGGCACATCTTAACCATGGGAAGCCGGTTTCCGGAACGGGAGGCAATCGTCGTGGAAACAACTCACGCCGTGCTGCGGGCCGTTTGGAACGGATTGTCAGCCGGTGGTATACGCCGTTTCTTTCAACGGTGCTCCGCTACCGGTATGCAACGCTCTGCTGCGGTGTCAGCCTGTTGTTTATTTCGGCAGGTATGCTGATGGGTGGCTTTCTTCCCTTTGACCTGTTTCCGGAAAACTCAGGCAGGGTGATCACAGCCACGGTTGAGTTCCCTGCCGGTACAGGCATAGAAAAGACGCGCAGCGCCGTTGAGGACATGGAACTGGCACTTTCCCAAAGTGGGGGGACGCTGAAAGACCGGAACGGGAAACCGGTTATTGAGAGTCAGATCAGCCTGACCGGACATCTTTTGGGGGATGAAGCCGGTGAAGTGGAGGAGAGTGATCCCAGGTTCGGGAGCGTCCAGGCGGTTCTGGTGCCGGCCGCCAGAAGATCGGCGGACAGTATGGAAATTATCGCTGCCTGGCAGGCGGCCATGCCGGATATGGCAGGGGCACGGTCTGTTCATTTTTTTACGGACAGTGTCGGTATGCCGGAAGCCCCCATCGTTATTCATCTGCTTGGCAGCAGCTCTGCCGATCTGGTAAAGGCCGGAGATGAGGTGAAGCAGTGGCTACAGGGATTTGATGCGGTCTACCAGGTCCGGTCGGATGCGGTCGTGAAAGCCAATGAAATTCAATTGGCACTACGTCCTTCTGCCCGGCCCCTGGGCCTTTCCCTGGCTGATCTTTCCAATCAGGTGAAGGACAGTTATTTCGGCAGAAAAGCCCTGACCCTTCAGCGGGGCCAGGAGGAGGTGGATGTCTATGTCCGGCTGGATGAGGCGGAACGCCGGGATTTCAGCAGTCTGGAACGCCTCAGAATCACAACACCCGACGGAGAACAGGTCCCGCTCTCTGCTGTGGCATCCGTGTCTATGGCGGAGGGGCGTTACAGGATCGAGCGGAAAAACCGGCTCAGGAAAGTCAGCATCTCCGCCTGGGTCAGGGGGGAGGAGGCCACTGCAGATGACATCATGGATGTATTTGAAGAACGCTTTGCACCTGAGTTTACCCGGCAGTTTCCCCATGTGACGATCCAGGAAGGCGGAGACGAAGACGAAGAAAACATGACCTTTGACAGCCTGATTTACGGATTTCCCC
>JAKSBB010000126.1 GCA_022361315.1 Desulfobacterales bacterium | reverse complement strand
GTATCCCCGGCCTGTTGCTGATGGAAAATGCCGGCCGGGGCGCCCTGGAAATGCTGGTGGACCAGTTTGAACCCATCGAGGAGTATCGGGTGGGCATTCTCGCCGGCAGAGGGAACAACGGGGGAGACGGCTTTGTCATCGGCCGCTACCTCATGGAAATGGGGGTCAGCGTCAGCTTTATCCTCCTGTCTCAACGGGACCGGGTGACCGGAGATGCCCGGGTCAACATGGAGTTGGCGGAAAAACTCCTGCCCGAACACCCGGAGTCGGAGTTCATTGAGGTACCTGATGCAGAAGCCTTTGAAGGCTACCGGGAACGCATACTGGACCATGACCTTTTTGTGGATGCCATTTTCGGCACCGGCCTGAACTCGGATGTCCGGGGATTTTTCCGGGATGTCATCATGGCCGTGAACCTCTCCGGGAAGCCGGTATTCAGCGTGGATATCCCCTCCGGAATAAACTCGGACACGGGCCAGGTCTGCGGCGTGGCCATTGAGGCCGACGCCACTGCCACCTTCGCCTTTGCAAAGGCCGGACACGTTCTTTATCCGGGGAACATCTACACCGGCGATCTGGAAATCATCGACATCGGCATCCCCGGCCACATTGCCAGGGGAGAGGCACCTCACATCTTTCTACCCGAAACCGAAGACATCGCAAGCGTCCTGCCCCCCAGGGCATTTAACAGCCACAAGGGCACCTTCGGCCATCTGTTTGTTCTCGCGGGCTCACCGGGAAAAACCGGGGCCG
Organism: Desulfobacterales bacterium; assembly: GCA_022361315.1. Next base: position 7,947 of record JAKSBB010000126.1, on the reverse strand, counting down.
CAGCCCTCAGCGCCAATGCCGCCATGCGGTGCGGTACCGGTCTTGTGACCCTGGGCGCGCCTTCCGGCCTGGCACCGGTACTTGAGCCCATGGTTGTAGAACCCATGACCATCGGCCTCCCCCAGACAGATACCGGCGCCCTGTCTGTAGAAGGACTGGACATGATTCTCGACATCATCAGGGACAAGCAGGCCGTGGCATTAGGACCGGGCCTGGGAACGGAGCCGGACACCCGGAAACTCGTCCGGGAGTTAGTGGAAAAATCAGAGGTGCCAATGGTGATTGATGCGGACGGCCTCAACTGCCTGGCGGATGATCTGTCTGTCCTGGCTGCGGCCAAAGCCCCGGTGATCCTCACCCCCCATCCCGGTGAAATGGCGCGGCTTGCCGGCATATCTTCGGCAGAGGTCCAGGCCGACCGGATGACCGTCGGCCTTTCCTTCGCCGGGAAATACAATGTGATCCTGGTGCTCAAAGGCGCCCAGACCCTGATCTGCTGTCCGGGCGGAGACGTATTTATCTGCCCCACCGGTAATCCCGGCATGGCCTCCGGCGGTATGGGGGATACCCTCACCGGTATGATTGCCGGATTCCTCGCACAGGGGCTGTCCCCGGACACTGCGGCCCTCGCCGGCACTTTTATCCACGGGCTCTGCGGCGACATCCTGGCGGAAGAGACCCCCGTGGGATTTCTGGCCTCGGATATTGTGACCATTATCCCGACGGCACTGGAGGAACTGGCCCGATGAAAAAGGTTCTATCCAAAAGTGCTGAAGAGACCATGGCACTGGGTGAATCCATCGGAGAAGCAGCCCGGACGCTTCCGACACTGTTTTCCATGGCCCTCACCGGTGACCTTGGGGCAGGCAAAACCTGCCTTATCCAGGGACTGGCCAAAGGCCTGGGTGTGGATACGGGGTATTACATCACCAGCCCGACCTTCAATATCATCAACGAGTATCCGGCCGGAGAAAAACGGCTGTGTCACCTGGATCTATACCGCCTGGGCGCCCCGGACGAACTGGAGTACATCGGGTTTGAAGATCTTCTAGGAACAGATGCCGTGGTGGCGGTGGAATGGCCCGATCTTTTAAGGGAAGATGGATTTATCTTCGACCTGGAACTCCGGTTTGAATTTGATAAGGATTTCAACCGGATCATTCACATCATCCCGTCCGGAAAAGAGGGGATAGATATGTTGAACGAATTACCTTTATGAATGAAAGCGACGAGTCAGGAGAGAACATGGCGATAAGCGTTCATAAATACGGCGGTACCTCCGTGGCCGACATCGAAAGAATCTCCAGGGTGGCCGACCGGGTCCGCAAGGTTCATGACGCCGGGAATCAGGTGGTGGTGGTACTCTCAGCCATGGCAGGGGTGACGGATAAACTCATCACCCTGGCAAAACAGGCCTCCGAAACCCCGGACAAACGTGAACTGGATGTCCTGCTGGCCACCGGCGAACAGACCACAGCCGCCCTGCTGGCCATGATGCTCAAGTCCAGGGGGTATAAGGCCAAATCCTTCCTGGGGTTTCAGGCCGGCATCCATACCAACCACATGTCCGGAAAGGCCAGAATCCTGGACATTGACAGCACCCCAATGAAAAAAGCCCTGGACGAGGGTAACATCGTTGTGGTGGCCGGTTTTCAGGGCGCGGATAACGACGGTGATATCACCACCCTGGGCCGCGGAGGCTCCGACACCTCGGCCGTTGCCATTGCCGCCTCATTGAATGCCGATGTCTGCGAGATCTACACCGATGTGGACGGGGTGTACACCACAGATCCCCGGATCTGTGCCGACGCCAGAAAAATCGACAGAATTTCCTACGAGGAAATGCTTGAAATGGCCATCCTGGGGGCCAAGGTCCTCCAGATCAGGTCTGTGGAATTTGCAAAGAAATACAATGTGCCCGTTCATGTCCGGTCATCATTCAACGAGGAGGAAGGAACCATGGTTATCAATGAAACCAAGGATATGGAAAGTGCTGTCGTCTCAGGTGTCACCTGCGACATGAACGAAGCGAGAATTACCCTGAAAAAAGTGCCGGATCAGCCCGGGATATCCGCCAAAATTTTCGGTGCCCTGGCCAAAGCCGAAATCCTGGTGGACATGATCATCCAGAACACCCGTTCCGGCGGCCAGACCGACCTGACCTTCACCGTACCCCAGGATGATTTTGAACGGGCCCTGGAAATTTCCGGGGTGGTGGCAGAAGAAGTGGAGGCGGATGAAATCAAGACCGCCACGGACATCGCCAAGGTATCCGTGATCGGCTTAGGCATGAAGAGCCACTCCGGTGTTGCGGCCGTCATGTTCGAGGCCCTGGCCTCCGAAAACATAAACATCCGGCTGATCTCCACCTCGGAAATACGGATTTCCTGCGTGATCCGGGCCAAATATGCCGAACTTGCGGTCCGTACCCTGCATGCGGCCTTCGGCCTGGAAAAACCCAGAAAGTAGCGACCCATTTTCACCGCCCGTGTCCGAACACATGCGGACACGGGCGGTGTCTTTTAAAGGTTTACCAGGGCGTTGTCGATTTCCTCAGCCACCATATCCGCGGCCTTCACCGGATCTTCCGCATCCCGGATGGGCCGGCCGATGACAATGTAATCGCTGCCCAGGGCGACTGCCCTGCCCGGTGTGGTGACCCGCTTCTGGTCATCGTTGGCCGTCAGGGTCCATTCCGGGCGGATTCCCGGTGTGACCGCCAGAAATTCAGGGCCCAGTTCCGCCTTGATCCCTTCAACCTCCTGGCCGGAACAGACCACGCCGGCGCATCCGGCCGCCTTGGCCATCCTGGCCCTGAGCATCACCAGTTCCAGCGGAGATGATACATATTCGGTTTTGAACCCTCCGGCTTCCACTGCAGCCGCATCGTTGTCCGTGAGAAGGGTAACCCCGAGGACACCGGCTTTACCACCACCGCCCTCTACCGCCATCTCAAGCATCCGGGATGAGGAGGCGGTATGTACCGTAATGAGGTCCACACCCAGCTCAGCCACCCGGGCCATGGCCCGCCCCACGGTGGCGGAAATATCATGGAGTTTGAGATCCAGGAAAATCTGAGCATCGGTCTGCTCCCTGATCTGCCGGACCACGGACGGCCCCTCCTGGATAAAAAGTTCCAGGCCGATCTTGAACATTCCCACATGCCCGTCCAGCTTCCGGACATAATCCGAGGCCGTTTCCATATCCGGAAAATCCAGGGGAAACACAATATAATCCAACCCTTCTTTACGCCCTTTACCATTCATTGGTCTGCCCTACCTGTTGTAATTTTATTATAAATTTAACTAAAGCCTGGTATCATACCATATTAAACTCAGGATTACCCTTGTAAATAACGGGATAGATAATCGGGCAAAAACTCTGGTGAAGAACCGGACAAATAAAGACTTGATCCGGCCTGGTGGTTTTCAGTATATTAGATCAACGGAGGCAATACCATGGACAATTATTCCCGTCTCATCCAGAATAATCTGGATAAGCTCTATACATCCCTTCCCCAGGATTTTGATCAATGTATCCAGGCCACCCGGGATGAGGACTGTTTTAAGTTAGATGCATTCGGCAACGTCTGCGTGATATCGCCGGAAGGCATATGTTTTGAGGACATTGAAAAACCGGACAGCGACCCGGATCCCATCCCCGGCCTCCTGGTTTCCCTTTATGCGTTAAACGCCAGCAACACCGGGATGAACCTGACCCCGTTGAAGGCATTCAAGGAATTTCCGGACAGCATGCCCTATGCCGGTGCATTTGCCACCCATACCGAGCAAATGCTGGCCCCATATGTTCCCAGGATAAAAGCCAATATCCCCAGAATCATGTCGAATCTGAAAGGCCAGGCATCCCCACCGGGAACAGGCGGTGACTTTTCTTTTGTGGTTCACCCACTCCCCAAAATCGCACTATGCTATATTTTTTACGAACCTGATGAGGATTTCCCCGCCGGTGTGACCTGTCTGTACTCCAAAAATGCCAGGCAGTTCATGCCCGTAGACGGGCTTGCGGATGTGGGAGAGTATACGTCCCGGCGGATCATAGACCTGATCGATACCCCCTGACAGGATGACAAATGGTGAAAAAAGATAAACCCGGCAAGGTATCCGGCACCAAGGGACTCATTCTTGTGGTGGACGACAACACCCAGTCCCGGGAACTGGTGGCGGAAATGATCAGAGACATGGGATATACCCCCATCGAAGCGGCATCAACAGAGTCGGCATTCAATACCTTTTTAAAATACTCCGACCGGATCGACCTGGTGATTTCAGATATCGTCATGCCGGGGGGAGACGGCCCGGATCTCATTGAGGATATACGCCGCATAAAACCGGATTTACAGGCAATTTTCATGTCCGGTTATACCGAGGATGAAATTGTTCATGACGCCGTATACAGGGTCCAGGACAGTGCCGCCGTATTTATCAGTAAGCCCTTTGGCCTGTCCGACCTCAAACCCCTCGTTCTGGAACATACCATCCCAATTGAAAACACACCATAAGAGGCATTGACGTCAATGTTTGATTATATATATCAGGACAGTATTGAGGACTCAGGCACCTATCTGCGGCTGGCGTTGAAACAGATTGCCCGGCACCAGCTGCCCTATAACCCCATCTCCTATGCCGTCTGGTATGAATATGCAACCGGCCGCAATGAGGCGCTGAACCTGGAAATCAAAAGCCTTGAAGAGCAGAATACCATTATAACCTGGGACATTATCCTGAAATTTTTCAGGACGTATATCGCGGACGAACAGGCCCTCCAGGCGGATAAAAAAGCCACTGAATTCCAAAGTATTCTGGGTGAAATCACACGCCACCTGGGCACATCCGGCCATCAGATCGGAAAAAACGGTGCCAACGTCGCCACCTATTCCGGTCGGCTGGTGAAGGACAGCACTGCCGAGGAGGTCCGGAAAATATCCAAGGGCATCCTCACCGAAACAAAATCCATCATCATCCAGAGCAATTCCCTGAAACAGGAAATGGATGACACCATTACCGAAATAGACGCCCTGAAAAAAGAACTGGAGGGGGTAAAACAGGCAGCAAAAACAGACACACTCACCGGCCTTCTCAACCGCCGGGGATTTGACGAAGCCATGGCCCACTCCCTGAACTATTCCGATAAAAACCAGATCCCCCTGACCGTTATTATCGCGGATATCGACCACTTCAAACAGGTCAACGACACCCACGGGCACCTGATCGGGGACAATGTCCTGAAAATGCTGGCAAAGCTGCTCAAGGAACACATCAAGGCCAAAGATGTTGCCGCCAGGTTCGGGGGAGAGGAGTTTATCCTCATCCTGCCCGAAACCCCGCTGAAGGAAGCCTTTGTTCTGGCTGAAAAGATCAGGTTGAGTCTCAAGGGCATGCGGTGGATCAACAAAAGTACCGGCCAGCCTGTGGGCGCCATCACCATTTCACTGGGTGTGGCGGAATACCAGTCCGGTGAACCCGTGTCCGCCTTGATCGAACGGGCCGATACCGCCCTCTACCATGCCAAGGATACGGGCAGAAACAAGACGGCGACCGAACTGGACATTGAAACGGCCTGATGATATGGTGTTCCTCCCGGACCGCTTATAAAAGGAAGGATATGAAAACCAACCGATACACCCTGACCATGCTGGTGGAAAACGAACCCGGCGTTACCGCCAGAATCACCGGCCTCTTTGCCGGACGCGGCTACAATATCGAAACCATCTGTGGTGCCCCCACGGCCAATCCCAAAATGTCCAGAATCACCATCACCACCCTGGCCACCCCCGTGATGCTTGAACAGATTCAAAAACAGATCAAACGCCTGGTCAACGTCATCAAACTCCGGGACATGACGGGTGAAAAGGCCGTCAAAAGGGAAATGGCCCTGATCTGCGTCAAGGCCAAACCCGAACACCAGGAGCAAATAAAAACCCTCATTGGAGAATTCAATGGCAGAATGATGGACGAAGGGGGCCTCCATTTTATATTTGAGGTCACCGGAGACGAAGACACCATTGACGTGCTTCTGGAAAAACTGACCCCCTTTGGTATCAAAAAACTGGCCCGTTCCGGCGTCCTTGCACTCTACCGGGAACCATAAGTCCACAACATACTATACCTGCCAGGAATGCGCTTTAAGTCCGGTAAAATCCGGCTGGGTCAGCCTGTAAAGCTGATAATCCGAGAATGTATTGGCCATTGACCTGAGCCGCCCGGTCCGCTGTCCCCGGGAAGACCCGGTGCCGAGAACCTGTTGAATTTCTTCTCTAAGCGCCTCAATCTGTTTCATCAGTGCAGATATAGGGTTTTCCACCTCCTCCACTTCGATGGGAGCCGGACCAGATATCCCCTCGCCCATATTCAACGATGCCAGGTCAACAATTGAGAAGTCTCCCAATTGGGTGATCCCCTGAAACGCCCCGGCATTTTCCACACCGCTCCCGGGTTCCCTGGCCGCCAGATCAATCTGCTGCATCGCCCCCACATTCCCGTCTTCAAACAGAAATACGCCGGAGCGCCTGACCTGTCCCTGGAGTTCGTTGTCCATTGTGGTGGCCGAAAACTCCGTCTGGGCATTGTCCAGATAAATGGCACCGACACCGGCATCCTTCAAAGAAATCAACTGGTCGTTTCCCTGGTCATCCTTGGTCCACACCGAAAGCTGGGAAAACACCGCATCGCTCTCGTCGATCCAGCCGTTGCCGTCCTCGTCGTAGGCGGCCAATTCCTCAAAGCCGTTACCTGTTCCCGGCCCGAAGAGTTCCGAACCGTTGTTGATGACACCGTCGTTGTTCCGGTCAAAACTCAAAAAACCGGAACCCTTTGCCGTAAAGGAAATCTCCTCCGTGACACCATCGTTGTCCAGATCAAATTCAAACCGGGTATCGCCGAGCTGAGGCACACCACCCTCAAGGTTGATCACCAGGGGATCCGTAAGATTGATCTCCTGCTGCCAGGTATGAATCACGGCCTGTTCCTGGGTCCTGGACATGAAAGCCCGGTCCAGGGCCATATCCAGGTTAAACTCAATGGTCCTGCCGTCTTCGGTGACCACCTGCCCCTGGGAGGAAAAACCCATCTGCTCCTGCTCAAAATGGATACTGGTGTGACTGAGGGTCACCAGGCTTTCGGTGGTGTTGGTCTGAACCGCAGTGACCGGTCCCGATGTGGTGTCGGCGCCGATATCCACACCTTCCCGGATGGATCTGGCCACCACGGCCCGGTCCATCACCGCCCCGGCCAGTTTCTCCACCAGCTCTTTCTGGGCAAATTCCGCAACAGGTTCTCCGTCGGTCCCTGTCACAGTGGACGAAGATGAGAGCGCAGATGAATATTCGGACTGCACGTCACGGGACTGCTGCATGGAAATACTCACCCGGTCCACCATCATCATCGGGCTGCCCTCTTCCGACACCCAGCCGGTGCGGCCCCGGCCTGATACAACACTCTGCTGCTGAATGGTTTCCTGAGTTTCCTGCTGAAGAACGAGGTCTGCCTCCTCCGCCGAATGGCTGGATGCAAACTGAATGTTACTCTCTGAAATTTTCATGGATGTCACCCCACGTATTGTGGCGTTTCTAACTAATGGTTGATCGACTTTGCCATACCATAGTCATCGGCACCCGGGCACCGGGGCTTAACCCCGGGTTATTCTTTTTTCTCCAACCACGCTGACCGTCCTGCAAACAGCGAACTATAGGGTTGCAACCGCCTAAGCATTGATGATATTTAGTATAATTTACCTTGACGTGCTTGATTTAAAGAACGCAGGAAAGAGAGCAGATTACCAACACCGATGATCACAAACATACATATTGCCGCTGGCCGCTATAAGGTCATGCAATCCGCCCCCGTCATCCTCCAGGCCTACCTGGGCACCTGTCTGGGGGTCAGCCTCTGGGATGACGCGGTTAAAGCCGGTGGCATGCTTCATATTCTG